>JBQCEA010000382.1:0-3976 GCA_051960695.1 Mucilaginibacter sp.
GAGATTGCTTCGTTCCTCGCAATGACACTTTAATTGAATACAATGTTTGATACCAATACCGTCAATCGCTTTAAAGATTTAGAAACTCCGTTTTACTATTACGACTTGGGCTTACTGCGCCAAACACTGGAAGCATGTAAGTCGGCAGCTGATAAATATGGTTTCCATGTGCATTATGCCATGAAGGCTAATTTTAATCCTAAGGTGCTGCAAGCTATCAAGTCGTATGGTTTCGGGGCCGATTGTGTAAGCGGTAATGAAGTAGCGACTGCTATCGCAACTGGATTTAATAAAAACCAGGTAGTGTTTGCAGGTGTCGGTAAATCAGATAAAGAGATCAATACTGCGCTTGATGCGGATATCTTCTGTTTTAATGTGGAGTCGATACAGGAGCTTGAGATCATTAATGATCTGGCAAAGGCCAAAAACAAAACGGCCCGCGTAGCTATCCGTATTAATCCCAATGTAGATGCACATACCCATCATTTTATTACAACCGGCTTGGACGAGAATAAATTCGGTATCAATGGCTGGCAACTAAATGATGTGGTTGAAACGCTGAGAAAATGTCCCAATCTTCAGTTTGTTGGTATTCACTTTCATATCGGCTCACAAATAACCGACCTGGAAGTTTATAAAAGCCTTTGCGTCCGTATCAACGAAATGCAGGATTGGTTCGGGGACCACGGCTTCCCGGTTAAAGTACTGAATACCGGCGGCGGGTTAGGGGTGGATTATCATAATCCTGAAGATAATCCCATAGCCAATTTTGAAGGTTATTTTAAAGTGTTCAAAGATTTTCTGAAAGTCAAACCTGGGCAGGAAGTACATTTCGAATTAGGCAGGGCGCTGGTTGCTCAATCTGCGTCGTTGATTGCACGGGTGCTGTATGTAAAGAACGGGCAAAAAAAGAACTTCCTTGTACTGGATGCCGGAATGACCGAACTGATACGCCCCATGTTATACCAGGCGTACATGAAAATTGAAAATTTAAGTAGAGGGGTGGAACTCAAAGCTCAGAACTCAAAACTTAAATACGATGTGGTAGGCCCTATTTGCGAAAGTACCGACTGTTTCCAGAAGGATGTTGAATTACCTGAGTCTTTCCGCGGTGATCTGTTTGCCGTACGTACTGCGGGTGCTTATGGCGAGGTAATGTCGTCAGGTTACAACCTGCGCGATAAGGTGCAAAGCGTTTATTCGGAATAAAAGTTAAAAACTCACTCCTGCGCGGATAAATATTTGTTTGCCGGCCTCAACTGTAGCAATAAAATTTTTGACCTTTAAATAATAGCTCATTTTGGGGAAGAAGGTATTGAAGAACTGCGGTTCAATATCATTGTGTCCTAAATATTGCTGGTTGAATGAATTATCGCCCAAAGTTCTTCCAATAAAGAATCTTATCCCGTTCTGGATATTGATGTTATGTTCATTATGGAAGATCACCTCACTGGTTAAGCCGACAGTAACCAATTGTGTACGTGGGTCAATGTGATAAGCAGGCTGATTGCTTACGCTTTTTCTGAAATTGGCATAATCGCCAAACTCATCACTGTATGCAGCTTCAACGCCTAAATAACGGAAATCCATACGATCGTATGTGGTGAATAAATTGGCAGATGCACGTGCGCCTACCGCCCCAAAGAATTTATCTGTAAACTTTTCAGCAGGCAGATCGCTGGAGGATGAACCTTTATCATAATCACCCAAAACGCCGAACACGCCATAAGCGAGGTTAACATTATGAAATACATGGCCCCGGCTGAGATTAAATTGAGCGCTAACCAGCATGTTTTGCCAGGTAGGGTCGGTGTAATAATCTAACCCGGCTGAAAAGTAATTGGCTGTTTTGGCGGTATCAAATGATGTTGGTTTAGGTTGGTAGGCAATGTCCTGTTGAAAAAGCGCCGGAGCATAAACATGATTGGAGCATGAATTGAATATCGTTGCGATGCAACTTAGAAGAAATAACCATATAAATGTCTTCATATCTTAGAATTGAGGCCAACCCTTACTTGTCAGCCGTTATTATTTTCAGCAAGCAAAACGATGACGGTTTGACGAATCTATGATTAAATTTCAAATTATAATGATTACGGGCTTTTTGTTGAATATGTAACAACGATATATCTATTGGAATAGCAAAGTATATTAAATAGGACGAAATATATTTATATATATTCATACTTGCATTACAAACAATTATACCTATCTTGCCCCCAATCAATATAATATTATAATGCAACAAGGAACAGTAAAATTTTTTAATGCAACAAAAGGTTTTGGCTTCATCGTCCCTTCTGACGGCGGACAGGACATTTTTGTTCATTCAACAGGCCTGATTGACGAGATTCGTGAAAACGATAAAGTTCAATACGACGTAGAAAATGGTCGTAAAGGTCAAAATGCGGTGAATGTAAAAGTTATTTAAATATCAATTTACAACAACACAATCGTATTGGTCCCGGCCCTCAAAGGCCGGGACTTTTTTTTGAAATGCAGCATAGTTTAACAGGAAGCGCAATTTTATAACAAAAACTAAACACAAGCATTCTGGATTTGTTAGTATATTGTATTAGCTTACAAAAACTTAAAACCATGAAAGAACAAGGAAAAATTATAGTAGCACTTCTGGCCGGTGCGGCGGTAGGTGCAGCGGTGGCTTTATTATTAGCACCAAGCAGCGGTTCTGATCTGCGTGAAGATATAGCTGATTATGTGAATGACCTGGTTGATACTGTAAAAGGGAAGGCTGAAAGTACAGCCAATAATCTGCGGGAATATGGAAACAGCACAATAGAAAGGTCGAAAGCAAAGTTCAGAAGCACAGTAAATGACCTGGCAGGTTATAAAGATGACGTGTCAGACAAGATCAAATCAAAGGTGAACAGTTATGCTGAAGCCGGCAAGGATGTTGTTGATAGTGCAAAAT
The DNA here is from genome assembly GCA_051960695.1 of Mucilaginibacter sp. Taxonomy (GTDB): domain Bacteria; phylum Bacteroidota; class Bacteroidia; order Sphingobacteriales; family Sphingobacteriaceae; genus Mucilaginibacter. The sequence goes on from JBQCEA010000382.1 coordinate 2,933, forward strand.
CAAGAGTTAAAGGAGCTGCCGACAGTGCAAATGATTCAATTCAGAATGCTTAATGAATTTATTTCTATTTGAAAATAAAAAAACCCGCATATAGCGGGTTTTTTTATGAATTATAGCTCAGTTTATTTTGTGGTCCAGGTATTGTTGCTTTCGTCGGCGTCCATAAATATGCCGCCATCAATTTTAACTGACTTGATGGTTTTGTTATTCTTCAGGCTGATAATTGCATGCTTTTGGTTTCTTTCCCATACTGCGGGTGTTTCGTGTACCTTGCCGGTAGTGCCGTCAGAGTAAGTGAAAACAAGATCGAAAGGAATTGCGAAGCCGCCTATGTTATCGATATCAAAACGATAACCTACTCCAGCTTTAGTTACATTTTTCAATGCCAGGTCGATATAATAATTAGTAAAGAACCAGTTATTAAAGAACCAGTTGAGGTTTCTGCCCGATCCGCTGCTCATTGAATTGAAGTAATCCCATGGAATAGGATGTTTGCCATGCCAGTTGTCCATGTAAGTATGCAGCGCTTTTTTAAACAGTTCGTCGCCCAGCATATCTTTCAATGCTAAATAACTCAATGATGGCTTACCATATTCATTATTACCTAAACCATATTTCATTTCTACGCCCTGGGTTATGATCGGCATATCCTCAGCTGTTGACTTATCGTGAATCCAGCCATTTATCCTGAATTGTTTATATAAGTCTTCAGCTTTTTCCTTGCCAACTTCCGCACGACCGATCAATAATTCAAAAGTTGTTGCCCAGCCTTCGTCCATAAAGCCGTAACGCGTTTCATTAATACCCATATAGAATGGGAAATAAGTGTGCGCTATCTCATGGTCCTGTACAAATTGTGCAAACCGCACATCGCCTGTATGACTGTCGTTTACCATCATTGGGTATTCCATATCGGCATATCCCTGTACAGCAGTCATTACATTGTACGGATATTCCACACCCGGCCAGTTTTTTGAAAACCAGTCCAGGTTATAGCGCATCCATTCTACATAATGTTCAAAATCTTTGGCTTCAGCTCCATAT
>JBQCEA010000383.1:0-2658 GCA_051960695.1 Mucilaginibacter sp.
AAGACATGATCATTGCAACAGCGCCTATTCGCGAAAAGATAAACGCCATTGCCAACGATGCGCCTTATCTGCGCCAGGTTGCCAAACACGGAGCTATTAAAGCACGCGAAAGTGCCTCAAAAACCATCAGGGAAATAAGGGAGATCATTGGGTTCAGGAGTTTCTAATTGGTTAATGGATCATAGTTCATAGCCGATTCGTTTAATTTATAACTACTGGCTACCATCTATTAATCAAAAAATGTATTTTAGTCGGATTAGTTGTGTGTAACTAGTCATGCGAGCCATGAACTATGAACCATGAACTATGAACTGCAAACCATCAACTAAAAAATGCATATAGCTGTTGTAGGCAACATAGGCGCCGGAAAAACCACCCTGACTGAATTGCTGGCCAAAAATTACGGCTGGACACCTCTTTATGAAGCTGTTGATAATAATCCTTACCTGGAGGATTTTTATGGCGACATGAAGCGCTGGAGCTTTAACCTGCAGATCTATTTTCTGAATAGCCGTTTCAGGCAGATCATGGATATCCAGCAAAACAATCGCAATATTATCCAGGACCGTACCATTTATGAGGATGCTTACATATTTGCCGAGAACCTGCATGACATGGGCTTGATGACCACCCGCGACTATGAGAACTACCGGGCTATTTTTGATAATATCACCTCGTTCATCAAACCACCGGATCTGTTGGTATACCTGAAAGCATCTGTGCCTACATTGGTAAATAATATCCATCGCCGCGGCCGTGAGTATGAGATCGGTATCAGGCTGGATTATCTTTCCAAGCTGAATGAGAAATATGATAAATGGATAAAAGGGTATAAACTGGGTAAACTGCTTATCCTGGATAAAGACAAGCTCGATTTTGCCAATAATACCGAAGACATGGCCTCCATTATCGATATGGTGGAACGAGAAATTAATGGACTATTTTAGTTGAAGTGGTTGAAGTAGTTGCAGTGGTTTCTAAACCATTTTCATTTTTTAACCTTTTCAACTAATACAACTATTACAACCAATACAACTGTGTTAACATTAGGAATAATTCCCGCGCGCGACGCATCATCCCGCTTTCCGGGTAAACCGCTGGTTGATATCGCCGGCAAAAGCATGATACAACGGGTTTATGAGCAGGCCAAAAAATGTGCTGATTTAAGCGACGTTGTAGTAGCTACGGATGATAACCGCATTTTTGATCACGTAACCGGCTTCGGCGGCAAAGCGGTAATGACCTCATCTGAACATCAAAGCGGTACCGACCGTTGCGCTGAAGTTGCTTTAAAATACCCTGAATATAACGTTATTATAAATATCCAGGGTGATGAGCCTTATATTAACCCCGACCAGATAAGCAAATTGATTGCTTGCTTTAACGACCCGAATACCCAGCTGGCAACGCTCATAAAAAAGGTATTGACCGGCGAAGAATTGCATAATACAAACTCACCCAAAGTTATCATCAATAAAAACTCTGAGGCGATCTATTTTTCACGCTCACCCCTGCCGCACATCCGCGGACAGGAACCTCAAAATTGGCTGGAGCATTTTACCTATTTCAAGCATATCGGTATTTACGGTTACCGGGGCGATGTTTTAGGGCAGATCACGAAACTCCCGGTATCATCACTGGAAAAAGCCGAAAGCCTGGAGCAATTGCGCTGGATAGAAAATGGCTATCGCATCAAAGTAGCCGAAACCGACTTTGAAACCCATGCGGTGGATACACCGGATGATCTGCAAAAATTATTACCACTATAGCAGCCAAATTCAACTTTTAATGTTATCTTGGGCTGACCTTTAGTTATCACAATGAAAATTGTCCGGCCCTTTGTTGCAAGCTTAGCATTATTAAGCATCCCCTTTTGCAGCGTTTTTGCTCAAAAGCCCCAATTTAATTGTGTGATCAAAAACAATGGTGACACCATCAAATGTGAATTCAAAAAACCTTTGATGGGTAAATTGAAGTACAAACCGCTCGGCTCGGATAAAGCCATAAAAATCACAACTGACGAGATTAAAGAATACTACATTTTAAAAGATTCGGCAATGTTTGTATCTGTATTATTGCCAAATGAGATATATCCGGAATATCTGAATTTGCTTGAGCGCGGAAATATCAACATGTATGAAAAAATTGTTGTTACCTATAGCCGGTATGGCAGTACCTCTACTTATTATTGGTACGTAAACAAAGGTAGTGACCCTCTTAAGGAAGTAAAGGCTACTACCATCTTTACCGCCGGTAGCCGTAAGGAACGCAAGAAAATGCTCAGCGAAATGATGGCTGACGACCCGGCATTGACAACACAGTTTGAAGCAGATGATGATTTTAGCATTAAACGCCTGCAAATGTATGTGCACCAATATAATCAGGATAAAATCAGTAACGGAAAAGTAATCGGGAAGTAAGGCGCATTTCTTTTGTCCACCTTTTCAACATCCCAAAACCTTTTCAACAATTCCGACTACTGCCGTCGCAGTTCAGAAATTTTTGCTACTTTTGTATCCCGTACACAAACAAATGGTGCAGGTATAAAAATCGGCGCCGAAACTCAATAATATCATGACCAAATACATTTTTGTGACGGGCGGCGTTACCTCGTCGTTAGGGAAAGGCATTATTTCTGCCTCTTTAGCCAAACTTCTT
>JBQCEA010000384.1:0-8173 GCA_051960695.1 Mucilaginibacter sp.
CATACGTTGAAGACAATATTACTATCGATCGTTTTTACGGCGGAGATAATCTTCAGATATTCCGTTTGTTCGTCAAGCTTCATCGCCTCTCCTCCGCACCAGTCGACTTTCAGGAAATCAAAACCCCAGTTTTTGAAAAACAGGTCGCAGTCTTGCCCGATATGCCCGTATATGCCCGAACCCACACCATTAGGATCTTTATCCCATATAGAGCCGCAGGTATTTTTTCCGGCATCTGTATAAATACCGGCTTTGAGTCTTTTTGAATGGATATAGTCAACAAGTGCCTTCATTCCGGATGGAAATTTGCGGGCGTCCACAAATAACCTGCCGGTCGAGTCCCGTCCTCCGAAATAGCCGTCATCGATATTAATAAAGCGGTACCCGGCATCGTACAGTCCTGTTTTTACCATGGCGTCGGCCTGTTCCCTGATCATTTTTTCGTCGATATTAACACGGAAATTGTTCCAGCTGCTCCAACCCATGATCGGCGTCTTCGCAGTCTGAGCCGTTAAATAAGACAGATCAGCAATTATGAAAACAATTGCCAGAAAGGCAATCCTGAGCTTTTTATGCATGGAATTTATCAACAAAGCAGGTGTGGTTAGAAACTTGTATTCCGGCTAATATATGCGTTAGATCTGCGAACAAGCGGCAGGGCTTAAAAGTGTGGATGTGATACGAGATACCAGTTTTGCATCTGCATAATCCGGAATACTGCTGATCTTTTTCCATTCCGGGTCGCTGCCAAAGGCTTTCCAGTGGCTGTCGTGCGCTTCCATATCATCAAATGTCAGCATATAAGTAAGATTTGGGCGCGCCGGACCAATGAGCGTTTCGCCAAAGAACACCGGGTTAAAGCCCAGCCGTTTAAAAATATCAACTTCGCCCGCGTCATTAAACATCTCCAGCTTTTTCTTTCCGGCGCCCTCAGTTGCGTGCTCATATCTTCTTAATTCAAATATCCGCTGCTTGTGTGATGGCACTTGCAATTTTGGCGCATGAGCAAAGGCTTCGAGCAGTGAACTTTCTATCCGCTCGTAGGCTGGCTCTGAAGCCGGCGCATCCAGGTAAGGACTTGCTGCCTTGAGGTAAACTTTATCATTTGACAGCTTGTTCTGCACTGTTAAAAAATCGTCCAGGGAACTATAGGGGATCAGAGCATATAATTTAGAGTTATCTGCAGGCTTAAGCTCCGTAAAAACACCGATGTTATTGATGCCTAATCTATTTAGAGCTGGTATGGCTGCATCGCCGAAATAAGATTCTACTAACTGTTGCTGCTGTTGATTTTTTAAAGCATAGGTCCTTAACTCATAAAATTCCCTGCTCCCTTTTTTAGAAAGGTCCGCGGCTTTACCGATTTGCGGAATTATTGCAGCCGATACGGTTGTTAATACAGATGTTTTTACAAATGAGCGTCTTTTCATATTCTTTTTTTAGACCATGCAGACCTGCTTTACTAAGCAGGTTGAATTCATCACGCAAATTAAATTATGTAAGCTTAAGAAGCAAGTAACACCGTAAAGGGTTCGTGCGCAGGCCGAATTACATTAAAATACCACGAAAAATTGCTTTTTTGTGGTAAATACTTGATAATAAGGTTGTCGCCCGCAAAGAAATCACGTAATGAGAACCAAATAATGCGTATATACCGGTTAAACATGCCCTGCACGCTTTATGTTATTTTAGAATGAAAATAGACATAATGCACCCAAAATCACTGCCGGCGATATTGGTATTAACCGGACTTGCATGGCTTGTTTCCAAAATATTTCATTCATCTAAAATGGATATAACGGAAACTGACAAAAACGCATCTGCGAGGCCGCAAATACATTGATATGACGGAATAATACGGCTTCCTAAATCTATAATGTAGCCGGCGTATGTATTATAAAGGACATAAACGGTGAACATAGTTTAGGGAATAAAAAAGCCACCCGAAAGTGGCTTTAAAAGTAGCGGGAGCAGGATCGAACTGCCGTCCGCCAGCTGGCGGATATGAATTCTATGCTCTAACCATCTGAGGTGCCAAATTTGTCCTGAACAATATTCCAAATAAATTGCCGCCCTTTAGCTGATTTTAATTGCTTCTCCCGAATGACAGCTTCGGATTTAGTTTGATGTTCTTCGGTAAACAAGATAGTCCAGGGCCTGAATTTTACTGTATAGCCATTGGTGCCAAGTTCATTATGAGAAATCATGCGGTTTTTTATATCTGCGGTATAGCCGATATGATCTTATTGAATTTTTGACAATAAAGAACGTAAACGGTGAACATGGTTTAGGGAATAAAAAAAGCCACCCAAAAGTAGCTTTTAAAAGTAGCGGGGAGCAGGATCGAACTGCCGACCTTAGGGTTATGAATCCTACGCTCTAACCATCTGAGCTACCCCGCCGAATATTTCTCTCTTTTTTCTTGAGCTTTGTTACTCAACTCGTTGACTAAAAATAGCCTTTGTGACCTTTAAACCGCGTTATGCTGAATTTACAACATATTAACAGGCAAATAAACCCCACGTGCCTCAAAAAGAGTTTGCAAATATAGCAGAAATTCATTTTCTTTAGAAAAAATGTGAAGATTTACGTGCGAGAGCGCAAGAATTCCCCTATGTCTGAAAAGAAAAGATTTAATATTGAGTACGAAATAAAATCCTCCCCCCGGATATTATATAGCTTTTTGAGCGAACCAAACGGTTTAACACAGTGGTTCGCTGATGATGTAAGTGTTCGCGACCAGGTTTATACTTTTACCTGGGACGGCGAAGAACAGAAAGCCAAACTCCTTGCTACCAAAGAAAATAAGCTGGTTAGGTTTAAGTGGGTTGATGATGAACCACAATGCTATTTCGAAATGGAGATAATCCAGGATGAGCTTACTAATGATGTGGCTTTGAGCATAACCGATTTTGCTGCCGATGATACCATAGGTGAGCGCAAATTAATATGGGACAATCAGATTGAATATCTGATAAGCGTGCTGGGCGCTTAAGGGAATTAATTTTTCCCTAATTTTGTACCGTGAAAAAGATCCACCTGTTACTGCTGAAGTCGTTTGCGAGGCCTTTTATAGTTACCTTTTTCATCGTAATGTTTGTGTTGCTGATGTTATTCCTGTGGAAATACATCGACGACCTGATCGGAAAGGGGTTTGAATGGTACACCATTCTGCAACTGATGATGTATGCATCGGCTACAAACGTGGCAATGGCGTTACCTCTTTCAGTGCTCTTGTCATCTATCATGACCTATGGCAGTCTTGGCGAAAACTATGAGTTAGTTGCCATTAAATCAGCAGGTATTTCATTACGCCGGGCCATGTATCCCATGATCATAGTGGTGGCTATATTAAGTGTTGCAGCATTTATTTTCTCGGATAATATGTTGCCAATTGCTAATAAGAAATACTTTTCACTTCTATACGACGTAAGGCAGCAGAAATCGGCGAATTTTCTTCCGGAAGGTGTTTTCAGCAATAGTTTTCCTAACGCCACTATACGGGTAGGTAAAAAGGATGCGGATGGGCAAACCCTGCACAATATTATGATCTATACCAAAAACGAGGCAGACAATAACCTGAATGTTTTGATAGCTAAGGAAGGCAGAATGTACCGCACACCCGATAATCATTTCCTGGTTATGAAGCTTGAGGACGGTATAAAGTATGAAGAGGCCCCCGGTGATAAAAATTTTGAGCAGCGCCAGCGTTTCACAAGATTCCGCTTTAAGGAAACAGAACAGAAATTTGATATTTCATTTCTGCACATGACGCGGACTAACGAGAACTTATTCTCAGCCGCCCAAATGATGGACCTGAAACAGTTGAGGTTCATGAGCGACTCTACCCAGCGTCAAACGGATAGCATAGCTTCCATTAATTTCAAGCTTTTTTCGGCATACATTAAGTATTTCAACACACCAAAAAAGCCCCGCGCAAATAACATTAAATATATTCCTTTAAAAAATAATAATGCATTAGCCGGTATGAGTTTGTCACAACAAATGACAACGCTTATCAATGCATCTAATGAAGTGCGTTCGGTAAACGGTGTCCTTGGTACCCGTGCTGCAACATACAAAGATAGCTTTAGAGCCGAACGTAAATTCGAAGTCGAATATCAAAAGAAATTTACCTTATCGGCTGCGTGTATCGCCTTGTTTTTAATAGGTGCGCCATTAGGTGCAATTATCCGAAAGGGTGGATTGGGAATGCCGGTGGTAGTATCGGTTATTTTCTTCCTGGTTTATTATATCATATCCACTATTGGCGAAAAGTCTGTAAAAGATGGCGACGCTTCGCCATTTTTCGGTATGTGGATAGCTATTTTAGTTCTTACACCGATCGGTATTTTTCTTTCATATAAAGCAGCAAATGACTCCGCATTGTTTGATATGGAAATATACAAACGCTTTTTTAATAAATTATTGAGGAGAAAGGATGCTTAGTTACTTTTAGTTATATCTGTTATAATGTTACGCTGGTTAAATTCAATCAATCCAATATAACGACTACAACCAGTTACAACTAATCCACAAGCAACTTTTACAAACAGACGACCGTAAATCAATTTGCAGGTAATTACATTTGTAATAATACGTTAAACTTGATGAAGGCACTTGCAAGGAAAGTGTCAACCTGATAAGAAAATGCTTAATACAATACCGGAAGCTATAGATGCCATTAAGGCAGGCAAAATAATTATAGTAGTGGATGACGAAGATCGCGAAAATGAAGGCGACTTTTTGACTGCTGCACACAACGCCACCCCTGAAACTATAAACTTTATGATCCGCCATGGGCGCGGTCTTGTTTGCGCGCCGATAACCAGTCAGCGTGCAAAAGAGCTTGAGCTTGAACCCATGGTTAGCCAGAACACTACTTCGCATGAAACCAACTTTACCGTTTCTGTAGATTTGCTTGAAGGATGTACTACTGGCATATCGGCGTCAGATCGGTCAAGAACGGTGCTTTCACTGATCAATCCGTCAACTTTGCCTACTGATCTTGGCCGCCCGGGACATATTTTCCCGCTTATAGCTAAAGATGGGGGAGTGTTACGCCGTACCGGACATACAGAAGCCGCTATTGATATGGCTGTGTTGGCGGGTTTTGAACCAGCAGGTGTAATATGTGAGATTGTAAAAGAAGATGGTGAAATGGCACGCCTGCCTGATCTGCTAAAGATGGCTGAAGAGTTTGACCTTAAGATCGTTTCTATTAAAGACCTCATCGAATACCGTTTAACGGCTGAAACGCTTGTACATCGCGAGATATCCGTTAAGATGCCTACGCAATGGGGTGATTTCGATATGATAGCCTACACTCAACTTGATACAGGCGAGCATCACCTGGCATTAGTAAAAGGTACCTGGGAGCCCGGTGAGCCAATATTGGTTCGCGTTCATAGTTCATGTGTTACCGGCGATATTTTTGGCTCATGCCGTTGCGACTGTGGTCCGCAATTACACAAAGCCATGCAGATGATCAGTGAGGAAGGCAAAGGTGTCATCGTTTACATGAACCAGGAAGGCAGGGGTATCGGCCTGATCAATAAATTAAAAGCTTATCATTTACAGGAGAATGGGCTGGATACTGTTGAAGCGAATCTGAAGCTTGGCTTTAAAATGGACCAGCGCGACTATGGCATTGGTGCGCAAATATTACGTAGTCTCGGCGTATCAAAAATGCGCTTGATGAGCAACAACCCTAAAAAGCGTGCAGGTTTAGTAGGCTATGGACTTGAGGTTGTAGAAAATGTGCCGATAGAAATAAAGCCTAATCCGCATAACGAGGCTTATCTTAAAACTAAAAGGGATAAGATGGACCACACCATCCTGCTCGATCACTGATCATCATCCGCCGGCCCGTTATCATTATGGGCAGTTCCGGTATTGGGGTTAGGAGTTGGAGGGGGTGTCGTTCCCGGTATGGTATTCGTATCAGGTATAGGTAATGGGTTAGGGCGCCTCCTGCGATTGCTATTATGGAACATGTTGCGCAGGAACTCACCGAAGCTATCAAAATCCCGCTGGTAAACCAAGCCAAGGCCATTTACATACTGTGCACTGATCTGCTGATCAATATTATTAAGTGTAGTGTTATTTAAAAGCCTGTATGAATAGCGGGCGTTGAGTGAGCCATTTTTCAAAATAAGATACTGCGCGCTAAAGTCTTTAGAGAGCGAACTAAAGTTTGTATTAAATATACTGGTGTTCGCGTTAAATAACAGGTTATTACCCACTGTATTAAACAAGCTGCCACTCAATACAAACCGTTCATTAAACAGGCGTAGAGAAGCACTCGCATCATTGAATGAGCGTATGTTCAGGTCAAGGTTTTTTACTGCGTTGGATTGCGCTATTACGGCATTGAGCTTGTTAAATGCAAACTCGCTTACGGCCTCGCTGGCTGTGCTTAAGGCCTGGTTAGTTAAGTTCTCGTTCTGGTTGGTCCCTGATGCAAAGCTTCGCCTTACAATAATACTCAAGGCCTGCTGACTCCTGTTGTTATAATCATTCAGATAAGTTCCAAGGTCATCCTTAATGGAAGGGTCTGTAGGGAAATTGAAATTAAAGTCGATAGTAGGCTGTAACAGCGATTTGGTCAAGATCAATTCAGCCTGAACCAATAAAATATCATTGCCTTTTGGCGGTGCTGCAAGGCCGGCGGCATTATATAATGGCCCAATATCTGCACGAACTTCATAAATGGCATTGAGGTTAATTTCAGCATTGGTTGGGTCGCCTGTCCAGCGTATAGTTCCGCCCTGTGTTACCTGGAAGTTTTTACTGATAACGTCCTTCGCAATAAACTCAAACTTACCGGTTGTTATCAGATAATCACCATACATATTAAAATCACCCAAACTGCTGATGTTTAGCTTGAGGTTGTTTGCTACACCATTACCTTCCAGCTTGCCGTAATCTGTCGTGATCTTTACAGTTGTTTTTTCATCAACGCTCAAATCAAAATTCAGCGTAATACCATTAAATGCTTTAACCGGTGGGCTGTTTTTTGCCGTATCGGTATGACTCACATATCGGATAAAGTCATACTGCTCGGCTGTAGATGAGGTATTCAATGGGATATTAAATACCGTTCCTGCCTCGGTCCTGGCCTTAATATCTATATTCATGTTATCTGTAGGCCCGTCGAAAGTAAACCGGCCTGTAGCGTAGGCTGTTCCAAAATACAGGTGGTTATCCCTGAAAGTAGTGTTCAAAGCCAATAGCTTTTTAGCGGTGAGCGTCGCTTTTATCGTTGGGTTCGAAATGTCATTAAGGTCAACGGTTCCCATAGCTGTACCTTCGCCTCCATGATCGTCCTTTAAAACCAGGTTATCAACGTCGATCACACTATTGGTTACATTTAGCTTGTTGTTAATGGTATAGGCGGCTTTTAAATAATTTACAGTTAATCCGGTATTGATCAAAGTTACGTTGCCGTTCAATTTAGGATCGGATAGTGAACCGGATAGCTTCAGATCAGCGGAAATATTACCTTTCAGATTAGATACAAGGTCTTTTATAAATGGCTCAAAAATGATGGCCTCAGTTTGATTCATTTTGATGTTGAAGTCCAATCGGTCATCAGTGGTTTTGCCTATAATGTACGCGCCTTCAACATTCATGGTCTCCAGTCCACGGTTTACAATATTCATTTTAATATCGGCCTGGCTGCGGGTGCTATCCAGGGTCGACGACAATTTTACATTCCCTATGAGGGTTTTGTTCATCGCAAAAGTATCAATGGTAAGATGCGAGTCCATTGTGATGGACTTGGTAATACCGCCTAACACAACGTCGCCGTTAAGTGTGCCTTTCATCTTAACATCGGCCGTTTTGGTAAGCTGATCTAATGTACCCATATTGAACTTCTCAAATTCAACTTTAAGCAGGTCAGCAGGGTCGGCCGAAATAAGTCCGTTGATCTTTACTTTTTGTATTCCGTTCGCAAGCTCAAAGCCTGATATTTGCGTTTTGCCGTCGTGTACCCTTATTCTTACCTGGTTGTTTATCCGCCAGTTCTGATGCTCCAGTATCACATCCGATGGCAATATTTTTAATCTTGCAGTAGTATCTCTGGCAAACTGCACTAATCCATAAAGATCTAATTGGTTGGTAGCATCCTTGTCAGCAAGTTTTATATTGAAGTTCAGGCTATCTTTTT
>JBQCEA010000385.1:0-6531 GCA_051960695.1 Mucilaginibacter sp.
ATTGGATTTGGGCTTTCACTTGTTTTTCTCATCGCTATCTCAGTGGCTTCTTATATTTCTATAAATAACCTGCTTGAAAGTTCCCGTTGGGTAGACCACAGTAAGTTGGTTGAGAAAAAGCTTGAAAGCGCAATGTCTGTCATGAAGGATGCGGAAACCGGTCAAAGAGGTTTTTTGCTTACAGGCGATAAAGATTTTCTCGAACCTTATAATGGTTCATTTCAAAAAGCAGTTAATGCCATTGATGAATTTCAGCGGTTAACAATGGATAACCCGATGCAGCAGGAAAATGGGATAAACATTAAAAACATCTTGCTGACCAGGCTTAACATCCTTGCCAGGCTGATCGACAAGAAGAGGGCAGGGCAAGCTATAACCGATGCAGATATGAATCAGGGTAAAGCATCTATGGATGCCCTGCGTGCTGCAATAAACAAAGCAGAGGCAGACGAAGAACGATTACTGCATACCCGGACAAACAGGTTAAGTACCTTCACTTCGTTAACACCAATATTCCTGATCGTTGCGACGTTGGTGGCAATACTTATTTCTTTATTTGCCTATTTCAGGGTTATAAGTACCATAGCTGAAAAAGCAAAATTATATACAGAGCTTGAGTTAAAGGAAAAGGAAACAGCGGAAGTCAATGCGGAGCTTGCTGCTGTAAATGAAGAACTGGAAGCCGCCAATGAAGAATTGGCGTCGGCAAATGAGGAGCTAAATACAGCTAATGAAGAACTGGCGGCCTATAATGAGGAGTTGAATGCTGCCAACGACAAACTATCTTTAGCAAACGCAGAGTTAAACTCGACAAATGAGCAACTTGCCGAGGCAGAGAAGAATGTTAAGGGGTTAAATGAAGAGTTAGGTGCTACCAATGAAGAGTTGTCGGCAACGGTTGATGAACTTTCCGAATCGCAGCAAAAATTACAAAACCTTAATAACGAATTAGAATCGCGCGTAGAAGGCCGCACCCGGGAACTGACTGAAAGTGAAAGCCGCTTTAGGGTGATGATGGAAACCATGTCGCAAATTGCCTGGACAAGCAATATTGAGGGTGAGGTTACATTTTTTAATAAGCATTGGTATGATTTTACCGGCTTAACCGAAGATCAAAGCATAGGCTGGGGCTGGGCAGCTGCTATTCATCCTGATGATCTTCCCTATGCTTCCGGCAGATACAAATCAATACTGGAAAGCAAAATTGAAAGGGAATTTGAGACACGGAAAAAAGCAGCCAATGGTAGCTATCGCTGGCACCTTATCCGTATGCAGCCGGTTATAGATAATGCCGGAAATGTAAAGCTTTGGGTGGGTACAGCAACCGATATTCATGAACTGAAGAACCTGCAGCAACAGAAAGATGATTTTATTTCAATAGCCGGGCATGAGCTTAAAACACCTATCACCAGCCTTAAGGTATCATTGCAGCTATTGGACAGACTAAAGAATGCGCCAACAACCCCGACAGTACCTAAACTGATTGCCCAGGCTAATAAAAGCCTCGATCGCGTAAACGTATTGGTTGAAGATCTGCTGAATGTAAGCAAACTTAACCAGGGGCAACTGCATTTGAACAAATCTTATTTTACTGTTAATGATGTTGTGAACGATTGTTGCCAGCATGTGCGGCTTGAAGGTATTTATTCCATTGTCACTGACGGCGACCTGGAATTAAAAGCCTATGGTGATCCGGAACGGATAGAGCAGGTGATCGTAAATTTTGTAAATAATGCAATTAAGTATGCCCCTGAGTCAAAAGAAATAAACATTCATATCAGCAAGGAGGATAGAATGGCAAAAGTGGCGGTAAGCGATAAAGGCCCGGGCATTCCCTCCGAAAAAGTACCGCATTTATTCGAACGTTATTATAGGGTAGATGGTCACGGGGCACAATTTTCCGGATTAGGTCTTGGCCTTTACATCAGTTCAGAAATTATCAAACGCCATGGCGGTCAGATAGGGGTAGATACAGAATTAGGCAAGGGAAGTACGTTCTGGTTCACAATTCCGTTAGAGGCGTAGTTGGTACACACATCCAAATTTGTTAATTCATCGTACTAATCTATATTTGACGGTCGAAAATTTTAGCCGACATAGCTCAGCTGGTAGAGCAAATCATTCGTAATGATTAGGTCGCAGGTTCGAATCCCGTTGTCGGCTCAATAATTTATTTTTGCAATTGCAAAGGCTGCTTTCCTGCCACTTCGTTTGCTGAAAACTGCGGATCATTTCCAGTGGCATTGCCATCTATCGGAATCGTGAATGAAAATTCACTTCCTTTTCCTTTTTCGCTGGTTACCCAGATCCGGCCATTACATTTTTCAACAAGGTCCTTGCAAAACAGCAAACCCATGCCTGTGCCCGACTCATTATGGGTCCCGGTCTGGCTATCTACTTTACTTTTAAATAATTTGCGGGCTTGTTCGGCCGTCATACCTGCACCGGTATCTTTAACCCTGATCAGCACTTCCTGGCCGCGTTTTTCTGCTGAGGCTTCGATCACATCGTTCGTGCCCGAAAATTTAATAGCATTTGTAATCAGGTTTCTTACAACTATTCTCACCGAACCGGGATCGGCAGAAGCGAGGATGTCTTCGGGCACATTGCCGATCAGTTTTATACCTTTTTGTGCAGCCTGTTCTTTGTAATGCTCAACTTCATTATTGATAATTTCCGGTACTGAAAAACTTTTTACCGCCCTTTCAAAGTTTTCCATCTGGCTATTGATCCAGAACAGGAGTGTATCCAGGAAGTCGGAAGTATATTCAAGCTTTTTAAGTACATCAGGTATCATTCCAAGCATCTGTTCATGAGTGATGGTATCATCCTGAAGCAGATCAAATAAGCCTCTTAGCGTACTTAACGGTGCCCGGAGGTCGTGCGCCAAAATAGCTATCAATCTGTCTTTAAGCGTATTCAGACTATTTAATTTTGCGGCTTGTTCATCCAGGTCGGCCTTTTGCTGAAGAACTTCGGTGTTTTTATGTTCAAGCTGTGCATTTACCTTTTGCTGTTTGCGTTTTTCCCTGTAATAAATCGTCGTTGTTACGATCATTGCTACAATGATCACAAGAAAGACAATAATTGTAAGCCTCTGGGCGCGTGTTGTTTGTTTGTACAACAAGTCTTTTTCGTGCTGTTGCTGTGCAAGCAACCGTTGTTTTACCGAAAAGCTCAGCGCAAAATTATAAGAAGTTAATTTCTGTATACTTTCGTTGTCTTTAAGGCCTTCTTTTAATTGAATATATTCATTTAGCGATTTGTAGGCATCAGCAAGCCGACCTAAGCCGGCAAGGGTTTTGTTCATCTGGAATGCAGCATTGGCCCTTATTGATAAATTACCCAGCTTTAGTGCAAGCTGTTCGCCTTTTAAAGCATACGGATAAGCTTTTTGATAATTCTTTTGCAGGTTATATACCGTGGCAAAACCAATTATTGCATAAGCCTGGTTATAAACTATCTGGTATTTAATACCAATACGCAGTGACGTATCCAGGTAGGCCGTCGCCTTTTTAAAATCGTTCTTGTTTGCAAAACACAGGCCAAGGTCGGTATAAACTGAGCTTAGCCCATCCTTATCATTTTGTTTTTTTGCTACTGTATTGGCCTTGTTGAGATAAGTAATGGCACGTTCGTAATCATGCTGTGCCAGCAATATTTCGCCCATATTTTCATATAGCGTACCCACACCCTGCAGGTCGCCGGTGCTTTCAAAAATGGCAAGCGATCTTTTGTAGTATTCAAGTGCATTAGGATATACCTCCATGCTTTGGAGTATTACGCCAATATCATTATACAGATCGGCTGATAATCCTATGTAATGATTTTTTACAGCAATAAATAGGCCTTTATAGTAATAATCAAGCGCTTTGGACAGTATGCCCTGGCTATAATAAACGATGCCAATGTTCTTATAACAATTAGTTAATGCAAACTCATTGCCTGTTTTTTGATCGATGTTAAGGGCGAGCCCCAGATATTCTAACGCCTTTGGATAATTGGCCACCTGGTTGTACATACGGCCATATTGGACATAACATGCCGCTAACCCTTTTTGGTTCTTTAACTGCTTATAAATGCGTATTGCTTCATCAAAATTTTTTGTGGCATCAGCAGACCGGCCTTTAAAATAATCAACATGCCCTTCCTGGACTAAAGCATCCGCTATACCTGCCTGGTAATTGATCTTTTGTGCAGTCGCTTTACTCTTTAGCGCATAAAAAAGGGTGCTATCCGGACTTGAGCCGAAATGCTTTTCAGCAAGCTTATTTAAATGGTTAACCGCCGCAGTATCAGAAATAGCTGCAAAACCACAATAGGGGATAAGAAATAACAAAAAAATGATGTAGCGCCTCACATGCAAACCATTACTGAAGTGATATACTTTGTTTAATATTCATATCACATTTGTCCATTCCTTTCTACGAAAATGTGCGCCTAAGGTTAGATGAAGTTATAATATTTTTTACACATCACCTAATGACTTTTAGTGAGTTATGGGTTTATTATAAACTATGCTTCTTTTTATAGTTTTCTATAAAATCCTGTAATACCAGGGCATGGTTATGCTCAGTATCGTGCGCAGCAAACAATAACGTAACAGTGTCATGGTTATCAATATCGGTCATTAATTCGCCAAGGGCAGGAGATTTGGTTAGTTCGTGCTTGTAAGCAGGTATAAATTCCTGCCATTTATCAGGTTCATGGTTAAATTCTTTCCGAAGTTCTGTAGATGGTGCGATCTCTTTCAACCACTTATCTACATGTGCATTTTCTTTTTTTATGCCCCGTGGCCAAAGGCGGTCGATCAATATTCTGTAACCATCTGCCTTTGAATAAGGTTCGTAGATTCTTTTTATATTCACATGTTTCATAATGAATAACTTATGTGGGTAACTTAACGTTACTAAAGTTAGCTGTTTAATTATTAAAACGTTATTTTTATAGAAACCGATGCCTAAAGAAGAAATTACCGACCTGATGCATTTTCTGCTGCCTTTCCCGGATAGGGTTAAGACGGCCGCCTTATGGCTGCGCGACTTTGTTTGGGATCTTTATCCGGAAACAAACGAGCTGATCTACGATAATTACAATGCCGTAGCTGTAGGCTGGTCGCCCACAGATAAGGCCGGCGATGTGTTTTGCAGTATTGCGGTGTACTCTAACCATGTAAACTTTGGGTTTAATAAAGGATCAGACCTCGAAGATCCCGGGAAAATGCTTGTCGGTGATGGGAGCCAATACCGCTATATAACGATTAAAGATAGGCACGATTTTCCAGAATGGTACGTAAAAGAATTATTGACCGAAGCTTATCAAAATTCAATATCCTCAATGAAGCCAGCGAAAAACGCAGTAAAAGGCGAAACCATAGTAAAATCTATATCACCCGTTAAAAGACGACCAGGCTTAAGTGACCAATAGTTGACGGATTAGTTGATTTATTTAAGATAAATACCATTTTTGTAAAAGACCGTCTCTGGTCTCTCAATTAACTAACCTCTGCTATGGACCTCGAATTCAATAAAAATGAAGACATCAATAAACAGCTCGTCTTTGAGTTAAAACAACGCCTAAAGAAAGTACAGGAAGGAGGCGGCGCAAAAGCTGCAGCCAGGCAAAAAGAGAAAGGCAAAATGCTTGCCCGTGAAAGGGTTGCATACCTGATAGATGACAATGAGCCATGGCTTGAGATAGGTGCTTTGGCAGGGGAGGATATGTATACCGAGCATGGCGGTTGCCCGTCTGGCGGTGTAGTTTGCGGCATAGGTTATATATCTGGCAGGCAATGTGTAGTGGTCGCTAATGATGCAACGGTAAAGGCCGGGGCTTGGTTCCCGATCACGGCTAAGAAAAATCTTCGCGCACAGGAAATAGCTATTGAAAACCGCTTGCCAATTATTTATCTGGTTGATTCAGCAGGCGTGTATCTGCCTATGCAGGATGAGATATTCCCTGATAAAGAACATTTCGGGCGTATTTTCAGGAATAATGCTGTGATGAGCAGCATGGGCATTATCCAGATAGCTGCTATAATGGGTTCGTGTGTGGCTGGTGGTGCATACCTGCCGATCATGAGTGATGAAGCCATGATAGTAGAAGGAACGGGCTCTGTATTTTTGGCGGGCTCATACCTTGTTAAATCAGCTATTGGCGAAGATGTAGATAATGAAACGCTTGGCGGAGCGACGACCCATTGTGAGATTTCAGGCGTTACGGATTATAAGCAGCCCAATGATAAAGCTTGCCTTGACTCGATCCGCAATATCATGAGGATGACAGGCGATTTTGCCAAAGCTGGTTTCGATCGAATAAAAGCCATTGCTCCCAAGCTTGACGAAAAAGATATCTACGGCGTATTGCCTGATACAAGGGAAAAACCTTATGATATGATGGACATCATTCTTAGACTGCTGGATAACTCAGAATTTGAAGAATATAAAGCAGGCTACGGCCAATCCATTGTTTGTGGACTGGGCCGTATTGATGGCTGGGCAGTAGGTATTGTGGCCAATCAGCGCAAAGTGA
>JBQCEA010000386.1:0-2312 GCA_051960695.1 Mucilaginibacter sp.
GATTCATCAAACTGCATGGTAAATGTACCATCTCAAAAACTGGTGGTTTTACAGGGCTTACACGATTTTATCGTGGTCGAATCGAACGACACGCTACTCATCTGCCCCCGCGACCAAGAGCAGAATGTGAAACAGGTAGTAGCTGACGTAAAGGCTAAGTTTGGGAATAAGTATATTTAGTTGATTGGTTGATTGAGTTAAGTTGTTGGTTGAGTTAAACAGTTTAACGGTGCTATGTTAGTCAACTTAATCTAACTCAATCAACTCATTCAACCCGCCTCTGGCGGATTGCTTCATACAAGATAATTCCAGTAGAAACCGAAACGTTCAACGACTCTATTTCACCGAACATTGGAATTTTAGCCAGGTAGTCAGCTATCCGGATAAGTTCATTTCTGATACCATCCTCTTCTGAACCCATAATGATCGCTGTTGGAACGGTGTAGTCGGGTTTGTAGATGTAGTCATTCGTTTTTTCGGTACAGGCTACCAGTTGCAGGCCGGATTCCTGCAGGAAACGCATGGTTTGCATAAAATTATCGTGACGGCATACCGGGATCTTGTATAATGCCCCTGCCGACGTTTTGATCCCATCAGCATTGATCTGTGCCGAACCTTTTGCCGGTATCACAATAGCATGTACGCCTGCACATTCGGCGGTACGGGCAATAGCGCCCATATTACGCACGTCCGTAATACCATCCAGCACCAATATCAGCGGTGTTTCCCCTCTTTCAAATATCCCAGGTATGATGTTTTCTATCCTCTGATAAACGATAGGCGAAATAATAGCGATTACTCCCTGGTGGTTCTTTGCTGTAATGCGGTTAAGCTTTTCTATGGGTACTTGCTGGGCCGAAATACCATACTCGTTCAGCAATACTTTCAGTTCATTTAATAACCCTCCGCCAATGCCCCTTTGAATATATAAAGATTCGATTTCTTTGCCTGAGCGGATGGCTTCTATTACAGCACGGATACCAAAAACCATCTGATTATTTTCGCGTTGGTGGCGGGGAGTAAATGACATTTTTTTGAAGTAAAAGTTCGCCAAAAATAGCCATATTAATTGATTTTCAGCACTTATTGATTTGAGCAAAAAGCAGGCTTAGTGTACACTCATTTTTTAATAATAAACATTTCAAATCTTTATCAACAACACTCGCTGTCAAATGGTTAATACAATAATCCACATCTTATTCACATAAGATGTTAAAAGAGTTGTTTGAAATTCATGTGTTTATGATGTTCGCTTATAACAGGAAAAATTTCATTGTTAGGGAATCCGCACATTTTTTGTATATTTTTGTTTGACTATGATTTTCGAGAACGAAGCCCCTAATTATAAGTCCGGCACCAACGAAAGAAGGACCAGGACAACCAACCCAACACCTTATAGCGGATTGGGTAAGTTACCCCCGCAAGCCATTGATCTTGAGGAAGCTGTTTTAGGTGCATTGATGCTCGAAAAAGATGCACTTTCATCAGTTATCGATATCCTAAAACCTGAAGTATTTTACAAGGATAACCACCAAAAGATATTTGCTGCTATACGTCACCTGTTCGAGCGTACTTCGCCAGTAGACATTCTCACTGTAACTGCTCAATTACGCCAGCAGGGTGAGCTCGAAATGATAGGCGGTGCTTACTATATCACTGAACTAACCAATCGTGTAGCATCAGCGGCCAACATTGAATACCACTCACGGATAATTATTCAAAAATTTATCCAGCGCGAGTTGATCCGTATCTCAACCGAAGTGATCAATAACGCTTATGAGGATACTACAGACGTACTCGACCTACTGGACAAAGCTGAGAAAAACCTTTTCGATATCGCCCAAAACAACCTGCGCCGTGATTCGCGCAAGATGGACGATATCATGCATGAAACGCTGAAGGAAATGGAGGCGCTAAAGGATAAAAAGGATGGCCTCACCGGCGTAGCGTCGGGTTTTACTGATCTGGACCGTATGACATCGGGCTGGCAAAAATCTGACCTGGTTATCATCGCGGCACGTCCGGCGATGGGTAAAACGGCATTCGTATTAAGTTGCGCACGTAACGCAGCGGTTGATTTCAGCAAACCTGTTGTTGTGTTCTCGCTCGAAATGTCGTCGGTACAGCTGGTTAATCGTTTGATCTCAGGCGAATCACAGATAGAACAGGAAAAAATCCGTAAAGGCAGCCTGGAAGAATGGGAATGGCAGCAGATACACTCGAAAATAGGCCGGCTTGAGCAGGCTCCGCTGATCATTGATGATACGCCTGCACTGAACATATTTGAATTCAGGGCTAAGTGCCGCCGTCTG
>JBQCEA010000387.1:0-4251 GCA_051960695.1 Mucilaginibacter sp.
TATCAATGGCAAAGGGTCCGGCACGCTGCCTTCAGGATTTACCTCTATCCAAACTGGTAACCCACAATTGAAATGGGAAACAACAACGCAATCGAACCTTGGTTTGGACTACGGTCTTTTCAATAGCAAGATTACAGGATCATTTGATATCTATAATAAAAATACCACCAATATTTTGATCAATCCGCCTTATCTGGCGGTCTTGGGAGAAGGCGGTAATGAGTTCTACAATGGTGCATCGGAGAATATAAAAGGTTTCGATTTTTTGATCGCCTATAACGGTAGAATTAATAGCGACCTGAGCATAAATGTGGCGGGCAATATTTCTGCTTACCGCGCAAAAATTACAAAATTGCCACAAGCCGCTATAACCGGATACCCGGGCAATGGCACGACCGAAACAATTTTGGGCCGATCACCCGAATCTGAATTCGGCTACGTAGCCGAAGGTCTTTTTACCTCGCAGGCAGAAGTACAAAATTCAGCAACACAGCCTGGCAAAGGTTTAGGCCGTATCAGATATGCCGACTTAAATGGTGACAGGGTGATCGATCAAAACGATCAAAAATATATAGGAAATTCTGACCCCAACTTTACCTATGGCCTAAACACATCCATTAATTATAAGAATTTTTCGCTTACCTTCTTTTTTCAGGGTGTAGAAGGTGGCCAGGTGTATAACTCTTATAAATATTTAACAGACTTCACTTCACTTGCTCCCGGCTCTAACTGGGGAACGAGAGTATTAAAAGCCTGGACGCCACAAAATGCAACTTCAACGATACCAGCGCTGACATTGATCGACGCCAATAACGAGGGCCGCTATTCGACCTATTTTCTTGAAAGCGGATCGTATCTCAAATTACGTGACCTTCAATTGGCATATAACCTGAACCATTTATTTAAAAAGCACCAGTTTCAGCGGGCCAAAATTTATATACAGGGTAGCAATCTGTTAACCATTAAGAGTTCTTCTTATACCGGGCCGGACCCTGAAAATCCAAGCAATGCTTATCCGATACCGGTCATAACCACTATCGGTGTGAATTTCTCTTATTAAAAAATAATTCGGAAAGAAAATGAAAACATTGAAATATCTAGCGGTCTTCATGATGATTTTGACGGCTGCGTCATGTAAGAAATACCTGAATGAAACGCCCCAGGGAGTTATTTCTTCAACAGATCTGAGCACTCCCGCGAACACCGACGCCATGGTGATAGCGGCTTATTCAAAATTGGGTGAGGATTATTACTACTATCCTTTTGCAAGTATGTGGGCTTATGGCAGCATTCGGAGCGGAGACGCCTATAAAGGAGGCGGCGGGCCCGGCGATGTTGCTGAATACAATCAGTACGAAACTTTTTCACTTAACATTCCTACCAACACTTCAACTGACCAGGTTTGGTACCAATTGTACGTGGGCGTGGCCCGCTGCAATACAGCATTGACGCTTGTTGAAGCACAAAATGTTGCGAACTATCCCCAGAAGACAGAGCGTGAGGCGGAACTGCGTTTTTTGAGAGGACATTTTTATTTCCTTTTAAAAATATTATTCAATCATATTCCATGGATTGATGAAAATATCCAAAAATCGGCCGCCAATTACGGTGCCGTGTCTAATGTTGCACTCACAAGCGACCAGTTGTGGACGAATATAGCCAATGACTTTAAATTTGCTGCGGCGAATTTGCCGGTAACACAGTTTCAGGTGGGAAGGGCTACAAAAGGTGCCGCGCAAGCATATTTGGCCAAGACACTTTTATACCAGGCATACAAACAGGACGACAAAAACAATGTTACCGGTGTTGACAAAACATTACTCGCCCAAGTGAATGCGAATTGTGACAGCGTGATCAATTCCGGTCAATACAGCCTCGATGCGGATTACGCTAACAATTTCTTACCCCAGTTTAATAATTCGCCGGAATCCATATTTTCAATACAGTATTCTAAAAATGATGGAACTCCTCTCGGCAAGGTTGACTTCGGCCATTGCCTGGATTATCCTATGGATGTTGAATATGGTTGCTGCGGTTTTCATGTGCCCAGCGATAACCTCATCAACTCCTTCAAGACCGATGCGAATGGTTTGCCAAAATTCAATACTTTCAATGATACCGATGTTGTGGCTTCAGCCGGTTACAAAACCAATACCTTTGATCCGCGCCTGGACCATACAGTAGCTATTCCTGGCCATCCATATAAATATCAACAGAATCTGGTTTATCAGGCGTCCTGGGCACGTGATCCGCAAACATATGGGCCAATGCTCAGCATGAAAGAAGTGGTTGCATATACCGACCCGTCGTTTACACGCTTTCCTCCATTTATGTCCAGTACAAAAAATTGGGAAATCATCCGTTATGCAGACGTGCTGTTGATGAAAGCAGAAGCATTAATACAAATGGGTCAAGAAACCGCTGCGCTGCCATTGATCAATATGGTAAGGCAAAGGGCAATGAATAGCACCGCTCTTTTAAAACAAGCGGACGGAACGCCTACTTCAAATTATCACATGGATGTTTACAAGCCAGGTGTTAATTGTAACTGGACAAATGCTTACGCATGGCAAGCGCTTATGTTTGAAAGACGCCTGGAGTTTGCCATGGAAGGTTATCGTTTCTTCGACTTGGTGCGATGGGGAATTGCTGCTGATTACCTGAACAGCTATTTCTCTGTTGAAAAGACCCGTACGCCTCACCTTAACGGGGCTGTATTTACCAAGAACCGGGACGAATATCTGCCGATAAGTCAAAATCAGATCAATTTCAGCAAAGGGGTTTATAAACAAAACCCTGGTTGGTAATTCCAGGTATCTGCCGGACGTTATGTCCGGCACTTTAAATTGTTCGAGTTATGAAGCAAATATTTAGGGTAATGGCCATCCTTATTTTTTTTCATGCGCGTGTGCATGCCCAAGCCCCGGCAGCTCATATTCCCCCCTTTACTTTTTACCGGTTAGATGGTAAGCCGCTTACCCAAAAAGATATATCGAAAGGCAAGAAAGATTTTTTTGTATTTTTTGATTCGAGCTGCGAACACTGCCAGCATGCCTTACACGATATCGGTATCCACTACAACAGGTTTAAGAAAACTGACGTTTATTTGGTCACGCTCGACAACCGTGAAACAATTAACAATTTTATGGATAGGTACGGCGCAGGTATTGCCGATAAGCCGAATGTGCATATACTTCAGGATAGGCAAAACGAATTCATTTCAACATTCAAACCCAGAAAGTATCCTTCCATGCTTCTTTATTCAAGTAACGGAGATCTGATCCGTTATGAGGACAATGAGCATTACATTTCAAAAATCTATGATCAATTATAAAAAGGGTTTATGAAGAATAAGTTAAAAATAATAGCATTGGCAGCAGGGGCCTTAATAAGTAATTCAGTTGCGGCACAATCTGATACGGCTACGCTTTATCACGAACAATATCGGCCGCAAGTCCATTTTTCACCCAAAGCACATTGGACAAATGATCCTAACGGAATGGTTTATTTCAAGGGGACATACCACTTGTTTTTTCAGTATTATCCGAACGGCACAACATGGGGGCCGATGCATTGGGGACACGCCGTAAGTAAGGACCTCATGCATTGGAAAGAATTGCCTATTGCATTATATCCTGATAGTCTTGGGTATATTTTTTCGGGAAGCGCGGTAGTGGATTCAAACAATACGTCAGGTTTCAGTAAGAACGGTAAAATACCGTTGGTGGCCATTTTTACCCATCATGACCCCAAAGGGGAGCGGGTCGGAAAAAGCGATTTTCAAAATGAAAGTCTTGCCTACAGTCTCGATGAGGGGCAGACCTGGACGAAGTATGCCGGAAATCCGGTTTTGAAAAATCCAGGCATCCGTGATTTTCGCGATCCTAAGGTAATGTGGTATGCCAAAGCCCAGAAATGGATAATGACTTTAGCAACGAAAGATCATATCACATTTTATTCGTCGCCTGATCTTAAAAACTGGAAAATGGAAAGTGAATTTGGTAAGGATTTAGGCGCGCATGGCGGCGTTTGGGAGTGCCCCGATTTATTTCCTTTGAATTTAAACAACAAAACTTACTGGGTATTGATCGTCAACTTAAATCCCGGAGGACCAAATAGCGGGTCGGCAACCCAATACTTTATAGGTCAATTTAACGGGAGCGGCTTTTTCCCGGTCGACAATAAAACCCGATGGCTTGATTATGGCCCGGATGAGTATGCCGGTGTTACATGGAGCAATACAGGAAATCG
>JBQCEA010000388.1:0-2469 GCA_051960695.1 Mucilaginibacter sp.
TTGCTTATTAATTTCGGGAATACTTCTCTTCAATTTAAAAGGGTAATGAAGCCTAACAAAAATTACAGAAGGCCTGAACAATGATCAAATGAAACTTAATTGACGATACGAGTTATAAAAATCACAGTCCATCAAAAAATCAATAAAATCACAGTTCCAACCTTTTTCAACATCTTCCAACCTTTTCAACAATTATAACTGCCACCGCCGCAGTTCAGAAATTTTTGCTACTTTTGTATCCCGTACACAAACAAATGGCGCAGGTATGAAAACCGGTGCCGAAACTCAATAATATCATGACCAAATACATTTTTGTGACGGGCGGCGTTACCTCGTCGTTAGGGAAAGGCATTATTTCTGCCTCTTTAGCCAAACTTCTTCAATCCCGTGGGTACCGCGTTACCATCCAAAAGTTCGACCCTTACATTAACATTGACCCGGGTACTTTGAACCCTTACGAGCATGGCGAATGCTATGTTACCGAGGACGGTGCAGAAACCGATCTTGACCTGGGCCACTACGAACGTTTTTTAAATACCCCAACTTCGCAGGCTAACAACATTACTACCGGCCGCATTTACCAAAATGTGATCAACAAAGAGCGCGAAGGTGCATTTTTGGGTAAAACCGTACAGGTTGTACCCCATATCACTGATGAGATCAAAAGAAACATCCGTATTTTGGGCGAAAGCGGCGAATACGATATTGTAATAACCGAATTAGGCGGTACCGTAGGCGACATCGAATCGCTGCCTTATATTGAGGCTGTACGCCAGTTCAGGTGGGAGATCGGGTATAACAACTCGCTGGTTATCCACCTTACATTGATACCATTCCTGGCAGCTGCCGGCGAATTGAAAACCAAACCAACACAGCACTCTGTAAAAATGCTGCTTGAATATGGTATCCAGCCGGATATACTGGTTTGCCGCACAGAACATCACTTAACCCAGGATATCCGCAAAAAGATCGCGCTTTTCTGTAACGTCAACATCAATGCTGTTATTGAGTCTATCGATGCCTCTACCATTTATGATGTGCCGCTTTTGATGCTGAAAGAGCAATTGGATAAAACGGTATTGACCAAATTAAAGCTCTCGCATAAAAACGAACCCGACCTGGAAAGCTGGAAAGACTTTTTAGGCAGACTGAAAAACCCAACCTCAGAAGTACGCATTGGGTTGGTGGGTAAATATGTGGAACTGCCTGATGCTTATAAATCCATCACCGAGTCGTTTATACACGCCGGTTCTAAAAACGAGTGTAAGGTGAGGGTTGAATATATTCCTTCCGAGCACTTAACGCCGGAAAATGCCGTTGAACGTTTGAAAGACCTGGATGGCGTATTGGTTGCACCAGGTTTTGGCGAGCGCGGCTTTGAGGGTAAGATAGAAGCTATCCGTTATGTGCGCGAGAACAATATACCGTTCTTTGGGATATGCCTGGGTATGCAGTGTGCCGTAGTTGAATTTGGCCGTAACGTTTTAGGGCTGAAAAACGCAGGCAGCACTGAAATGGACCCGAATACGCCTCACCCGGTGATCGACATGATGGAAGATCAGAAAAAGATTAAAAACAAAGGCGGCACTATGCGTTTGGGCGCTTACCCTTGCGACCTGAAAAAAGGCACCAAAGCTGCTGCTATTTATGGCAAAACCCATATTTCCGAACGTCACCGCCACCGTTACGAGTTCAATAACAAGTACTTGAAACAGTACGAAGAAGCCGGTTTGGTACCATCGGGCATTAACCCTGATAACAACCTGGTTGAGATAATCGAGCTTAAAAAACACCCGTTTTTTATCGGCGGACAATTTCACCCTGAATTAAAATCAACAGTTGCTAATCCTCACCCACTTTTTGTTAACTTTGTCGCCGCTTCGCTGGAGTATGCACGCAGGAAGTAACAAAGTACGATTACAAACAAATGGATAAGAATACATACACAGGTTTTTTCCTGATAGTGCTCATTATGTTAGGCTCTTATTTTCTTTTAAAGCCTTCTGATGCAGATATTAAAAAGGAAAAATTAAGACAACACCAGGATTCGCTTAAAAAGGCGAGTACTAAAAATACAAGTGTCACCACAGCTAAGTTCGACAGTACACAACAAAACACTAAGGTTGATTCTGCGCTTTTAAAGTCCCCTTTTGGTGCAGCATCAGTAGGTTCAGAGCAATTTGTTACTTTAGAAAACCATGACCTGCTTATTAAACTGAGCACTAAAGGCGGCCGTGTTTATTCGGTTCAATTAAAGAACTACAAAACCTTTGATGGCAAACCGCTGATATTATTTGAAGGGAACAATAATAAGTTCGGCCTTAATTTCAGGGCACAGGATAAACCGATCAATACCAATAATCTTTATTTCAATCCGAGCGCACCAAATTTAACTGTGGCTGCTAAAGACTCTGGCTCGGTTACCATGCGCCTGAGCTATAGTCCGACCCAATATATCGATTATGTTTA
>JBQCEA010000389.1:0-6770 GCA_051960695.1 Mucilaginibacter sp.
CTGTTTTCTGGAACGTTCTACACCTGCTTTAACATACTCAGGCAGATCATTCCAGAAGTCTTTTTCATGAGATGCGAAGACATTCTTCACTTCCTGTATCACGGACTCATCATCTGTATCCAAGAGTCTTTTTACGAGTTCGATCTTTTCCGCTTGAATGTTCATAATACAAATTTAATCAGATTCAAATGGATGTACAAGCAATATATTATTTAACCGCAGGCAACTTTAAGCCGATCTTTCCTGCTTGTCTCAAATGTAAATACCGGCTCATCAGTTTGGTGTTATGATTAACTGCCCAACTATCATACGGGCATCCGGAGTTTGAAGTAGTATCACTGCAATCACCATAGTTGTAACCATCGCCGCCGTCGGTATTAGAACCGTCGTCGGCTGAATAATAAGTATCCTCTATCTGGGCACTGAAATGCCCGTCTGTGATATTTTTTACTATGCCATTGTCATCGGCAGCAGTAAATTGAAAATACCCGCTGATATTATTTCCATTATACGAATCGATAACCAGGGTTCCGCTTTCGCTGTTATAGAATATATTACTGCCCCAGGTGATATACATGGCTCCGATACTATCTGATAACGTACCGATATGGTAAGTACCAGGAGTAATATTGCCATTGATGAATATGCTTACATCATCATGAGAATCATCTCCATCAATAAGCGTCGAATTATCCTGAGGAGCATATGACGCAGTGGATCCGACCTTTTTGGCCACACCATCTACCTTGTAAGTAATAAACTGGTTAGGCGAAATTTTATCTTTTGAACAGGAACTGATAACCGTGATACAGCAGGCTAATATTATTATTTTTGTGAAAGGTTTCATAGTTTGCGAAGGTTGTTTACGAAAATAATAGAGTGAAGTTTAAAAGAAAGGTTTAATGGGTTGCTAAAAATTTTAGTAGCTTCTTTTGGTAAGAAAGCAGCCTTCCAACTTTACAACATTTCAACCTCCCAACCCACTCACTTAATCAACTGAATCCAACCAGACCAATTATCCTCACAAACTGCTTGACAATTAAACAAATTACCGTATCTTTGCAGTCCCGAAATTACGGGGTAAAGTAAACGTTTAATTAATTTAATTTAAAGCAAGTGAATACGTTAAGTTACAAAACTGTCTCAGCCAATAAGAAGACCGTTAACAAGGAATGGGTTGTTGTTGACGCTCAGGGCGAGATTTTGGGGCGCTTGTCATCTAAGATCGCAGCGATCATCAGAGGAAAACACAAGCCAGGGTTCACCCCGAACGTAGACTGCGGTGATAACGTAATTGTTATCAATGCAGACAAGGTAAAACTGACCGGTAACAAATTCAGCGAAAAAACTTATGTTTCTTACACTGGATATCCTGGCGGTCAGCGTTTCATTTCTCCTAAGGAGTTAATGGCAAAACATCCTGAGCGTGTGGTTGAGAAGGCCGTACGCGGTATGTTACCTAAAAATCGTTTGGGCCGTGCCTTATTCAACAACCTGCATGTTTATGCCGGAGCTGAACACCCGCATGCTGCTCAAAACCCGAAAGCCATTTAACAATTAATTTAAAGGAGAAAGAAAATGCCAACGACAAACACTTCAGGCAGAAGAAAAACCGCAGTTGCACGCATTTATTTAAGCGAAGGCAACGGCAACATTACCGTTAACGGTAAAGATTACAAAGAATATTTCCCCACTTTGCCTTTACAGTACATTGTTACCCAGTCGACAGAGGTTTCTGGTTCGGCCGGTAAATATGATGTACAGGTAAACGTAGCAGGTGGCGGTGTAAAAGGACAGGCAGAAGCCGTTCGCTTAGCAATTGCTAAGGCTATTGTTGAACTTGATGCTGAAAAGAAACCTGCATTACGCGCTAAAGGTATCATGACTCGTGATGACCGTATGGTTGAGCGTAAAAAACCAGGACGCAAAAAAGCACGCAAGAGATTCCAGTTCAGTAAACGTTAATTTAAGGAGGAAACAACAATGGCAAGAACAACATATCAGGATCTGCTGGATGCAGGTGTACACTTTGGTCACCTTACCCGTAAATGGGACCCGAAAATGGCTCAGTACATTTTCATGGAACGCAATGGCATCCACATCATCGATCTTAACAAAACATTAACTAAAGTTGAAGAAGCTGCTTCAGCTATCAAACAAATCGTAAAGTCAGGCCGTAAGGTATTATTTGTTGCTACCAAAAAGCAAGCAAAAGATATCGTGGCTGATTATGCAAAAACAGTAAACATGCCGTATGTAACCGAGCGTTGGCTTGGTGGTATGTTAACTAACTTCGCTACTGTGCGTAAGTCGATCAAAAAGATGTCAAACATCGATAAATTGACTAAAGACGGTACTTACAGCAACCTTTCTAAAAAAGAAAGACTGATGATCCAGCGTGAGCGTGTGAAACTGGAAAACTTATTAGGCGGTATTGCCGACCTGAACCGTTTACCGGCTGCATTGTTCCTGATCGACGTGAAGAAAGAGCACATCGCTGTTTCTGAAGCGCTGAAATTGAACATTCCTACTTTCGCAATGGTTGATACCAACTCTGACCCGTCTAACATCGACTTTCCGATCCCAGCTAATGACGACGCTACTAAATCAATTTCATTGATCACTGGTATCATCATTAAAGCTATCGAAGAAGGTTTGGACGAGCGCAAGCGCGAGAAAGAAGAAGAGGCTGAAAAAGAAGCTGCTGCTGCAAAAGCTAAAGCTGATACCAAACCAGAAGCTGGCGAAGAAAAAGCTGAAGGCGGTAAAAGAAAAAGAGTAGCTGCTGAAGCTGAAGCTCCTGCTGCTGATAAAACAGAAGAATAAGAATTTGGTTGTATTGGTTGAAGTTGTTGTATTGGTTAACTAGTGCAACTTTTACAACCAGTACAACTGCTACAACATTTAAACATACAAACATGTCTACGGTACAAATTAGTGCATCAGATGTAAATAAACTGCGCCAGCAAACAGGTGCGGGTATGATGGATTGCAAAAAAGCTTTGACTGAAACTAATGGTGATTTTGAAGCAGCAATTGACTTTTTAAGAAAAAAAGGTGCTAAAGTAGCAGCAAGCCGTCAGGATAGAGAATCTAACGAAGGCGTTGTTATTGCACGCACTTCTGAAGATAGCAAGCGTGGTGTGATCATCGAGCTTAACTGTGAAACCGACTTCGTGGCGAAAAATGCTGAGTTCATTGCTTTTGCTAACGCTATTGCTAATGCAGCAGTTGAGAACAAACCAGCTGACATTGCTGCTTTGAACGAATTATCTATTGACACTGAAGTTGACCGTATCACTATCGGCGAAGCTGTAACTGATAAAACCGGTAAGATCGGTGAGAAAATCGGCATCTCTAAATATGAAGTTGTTGAAGGCGAAAAAGTGATCGCTTACATACATGGTAACTTCCGTTTAGGTGTATTAGTTGCCTTAAGCGCTAACGTACCCGGTTCTGAAGAAGCCGGTAAAGACGTAGCTATGCAAATCGCAGCTATGAACCCTGTCGCTATTGACAAGGATGGCGTAGATGCTACTACTGTACAGCGTGAACTGGAAATTGCTAAAGAGCAGATCCGCCAGGAAGGCAAACCTGAAGAAATGGTTGAAAAGATCGCTACCGGTAAGCTGAATAAATTTTATAAAGACTCAACCCTATTAAACCAGGAATTTGTGAAAGACCCATCGAAGAATATCGCTCAGTTCCTGAGCGGTGTTGATAAGGGCCTTACAGTTACCGCCTTTAAGCGGGTTGCTTTAGGAGCTTAAATATTTTATCCCCCTCGTTTAACGAGTGGGATTTTTTTTGACTTTATATTTGATATTTGTAGAGACGCAGTACCTTGCGTCTTTTGCCTATAAACCAACGGACGCGAAATGCCGCGCCTTTATACCAAATTCAAATTATGATAACCGCTCTGCACAACACCCGTATTGTTTCTGACGGCAGTATTACCGAAGGTAAAGCCGTTTTAATTGATGGTAAACTGATCAAAGACGTTGTTGATGAAAATGCTATTCCGCCAGATGCTGAGAAGACCGATCTGCAAGGCGCCTATGTCGCTCCGGGTTTTCTCGATCTGCAGTTGTATGGCAGCGGCGGCCGTTTGCTAAGTATTGATACGGATGAAGCTACCCTGCTGCAAATGGAAAATGATTTGCTCGACCAGGGAACTATCGGATTTTTCCCAACTATCTCCACTAATACGGATGAGGTGATCGAGCAAACGATACAAGTTTGCAGGTCGTACCGCGATAAACGCAAAGGCAACTTTTTAGGACTACACCTGGAAGGGCCATTCCTGAACCCGGTTCGCCGCGGGGCGCATAATCAGAATTTTATTAAGAAAGCAACGTTAGAACTTGTTCAAAAATGGGTTGAAATGGGCGATGGTGTTATTACTATGATGACCATTGCACCTGAGTTGCAGGACCAGGAAGTGATCGACTACATGCACAATGCAGGGATCATCCTGTCATCAGGTCATAGTAATGCGACTTACGCCGAGGGCAGGTCATTCCTGAACAAGCCTATACCTGCGGTAACACATATTTATAATGCCATGCCACAGATGCATCACCGCGAGCCGGGTTATATTCCTGCCATATTCGAAGAAAGGCCTTATACCAGCATTGTTCCGGATGGTATTCATGTGGATTTTGTGATGGCGAGATTAGCTAAGCGCGAGTTAGGCGACAAGCTCTTCTTTATAACCGATTCTGTTACCGAAACGCATCATGGCCCATACCA
This sequence comes from Mucilaginibacter sp., assembly GCA_051960695.1. Taxonomy (GTDB): domain Bacteria; phylum Bacteroidota; class Bacteroidia; order Sphingobacteriales; family Sphingobacteriaceae; genus Mucilaginibacter. Next base: position 4,753 of record JBQCEA010000389.1, read on the forward strand.
ACACCATTTCACCGGCGACAGATATGTATTGCCGGACGGTACCTTATCAGGCTCATGCCTCACCATGCTGAAATGCGTGGAAAATGGTGTGAAGCATTTTGAGGTTAGCCTGCCTGAATCAGTAAATATGGCTTCATTATATCCTGCGCAACTTGCTAAACTTAACAAAGGCAGAATTTTTGCGGGTTATGATGCCGATCTGACGATCTTCAATGATGATTATCAGCTGAAGGGAACGTTTATGGCAGGCAAACGCATAAACTAAGAGAACAATGGACCTGTTTGAACTGATCAGCAACAATGACCTTGAAGGTTTGAAAAAAGCTTTGGCGGCAGATCCTGCCTTGGCCAATGAAGGTGTTGCATTGCCTGATAATCAAGCAAAAGGTCACCCGCTGCATAGGATATGTGATGCAGTGTTTGCAGGTAAAATAACAGAGGAGCAAGCGATAGAAATAGCTAAAATATTTTTGGAATCCGGCTCGGACATAAATGGCTTTATTGAGCGGGGCGATAATAATACGCCTTTGATAGCCGCGGCTAGTCTTGATGTCGAAAAACTGGGTATATTTTATATAGAGCAGGGTGCTAATGTTCATTACGCCCCCAAAAGTGATGGTGCAACTGCACTTCACTGGGCGGCTTTCTGCGGAAAGGATAAGCTGGTTAAGGAGCTGACCGAAAGCGGCGCGAATATCAATCAGCTGGAAACTGCTTATAAAAGTTCGCCAACCGGCTGGGCTATCCATGCATTGACCACAGAAGATACGAAACTCCTTAATCAATTAGAATGTGTTAAATTATTGCTGAAAGCAGGCGCTGATAAAAACCTTTTAGGTGCTGATTCAATAAAGTATTTACAAAATACCGCCAAGAACGATCCGGAGTTACAGGCATTGATCTGATCATATAATTCATAAAATTTTAACACTCGATTTAAATTAATATTTTTGACAAACTTCCCCCGAATGAAATACAAACGCATTCTTCTCAAACTGAGCGGCGAGTCGCTGATGGGCGACATGCAATACGGCATTGATAATAACCAGGTTTTACAATATGCACATGATATCAAAAGCGTTTATGACGCTGGTATCGAAATTGCCATTGTAGTAGGCGGGGGCAACATTTTTAGGGGGTTAAGCGCTGAGAAATCGGGCATGGACCGCGGGCAGGCCGATTATATGGGAATGCTGGCTACAGTAATCAATTGTATGGCGCTACAAAGTGCATTAGAAACCATTGGCATTGAAACACGTTTACAATCAGCCATTAAAATGGAGCAAATATGCGAGCCTTATATCCGTCGCCGTGCTATGCACCACCTGGAAATGGGCAAGATCGTGATCTTTGGTGCAGGTACCGGTAACCCTTATTTTACTACTGATACTGCGGCTTCATTGCGTGCTATCGAGATCAAAGCTGACGTGGTATTGAAAGGCACCCGCGTTGATGGCATCTATACTGCTGACCCGGAGAAAGACCCAACAGCAACCCGTTATGATGAAATAACTTTCCAAGAGGTGTTTGACAAAGGTTTGAACGTGATGGACATGACTGCCTTTACTCTTTGCCACGAGAATAAATTGCCGATCATCGTATTCGACATGAACAAAGCGGGTAACTTTATGAAGATAGCCCATGGCGAAAACGTGGGTACGCTAGTGAGGTAATTGGAAAGCTTATTTAATAAAAAGTAAATAATACTTTTTATTATTTTTGACGCAAATTTTATAACAATGAGCGAACTCATTAAGAAACAAGTTTCCGACGCCCGCGCGCTTATGGAAAAAGCCGTGGATCATTGCGAAGGCGAATTGCAAAAGATACGTGCCGGTAAGGCCAACCCAGCTATGCTGGATGATATAATGGTTGAATATTATGGTACTCCAACACCGTTGAACCAGGTAGGCAGCGTGAATACGCCAGATGCCCGTACCATTGTCATTCAGCCATGGGAAAAATCACTGCTTAATCCGATCGAGAAAGCCATTAAGGATGCCAATTTAGGTGTGAAC
>JBQCEA010000390.1:0-4352 GCA_051960695.1 Mucilaginibacter sp.
ATAAATGAATTTACGCTGATAACGGGTTTTTCTATTATTAATTATGTTAGTCGCTATTATTTTACATTAATAATCTTGCCTATCTGGCAAAAACGGAATTTTTCGCGCAAAGTAACAAAATAAATGATTCATTGTCATTGCTGCATATCAATACAACTCCTGTTGAGCGTATGCGAACATCAAACGGAACAATATCTTATTATTTATCCTGACCAAGTGATTATTTCAACCCTATTATATTTTTAAATTCAGGCGTTGAGCGGATATTTTCCAGATCGGGATCTATTTGAGGATATTTTTTTGGATAGCCGTCTTCAATACACTTTCTTAAATAAGTATTTGCTTCGTCGGGTTTGTTCATTAAAGAATATAAACATGCAAGATTGTAATAATGGCTTCTTAATACTGCCGGATTGGTTGTAGAAATGGCGGCTTTTTGTAACTGCTGTATGGCTGCCTCCTGCTGACCGGTACAAAAAAGTGCAAAAGCATATTCATAAGTTAATTTGGCTGTGTCTTCTTTCAGTATTTTATTGAAATCTGCCAAAGCAAGATCTTTGTTGTTTTTTTTCAGATATGCCCTGCCACGGTTGAGGTATGATGCCCACATTTTATCGTTGAAGGAAATTGCCATTGTGCTGGATTTGATCGCCTGGTCATACTCGCCCAAAAAGTATTCTCCATTAGCTATTGCATCCTGTATACCTGATAATGCACGATTATTATCTTTGTAAAACGGGATTGCCTGATTATATGCATCTATACTTAATTGTACATCCCCATTTTGTGCATAAGCTGTTGCACGGTTGTAATATGCGGGCGCATATTTGTCATTATACTTTAGGGCAATGGAATCGTCCTGCAATGCTTTCTGATACTTTTCCTCACCCATTTCCATCGCAGCTCGATCATCATACAGCGTTGCGAGATTTGAGTTATTACCTGTAAAAAAAGACATTGCTTTGGTGTAATCAGCATCGGCTAACTCAAAATCACCATTACGACTATAAGTGGAAGCACGCCCCCAGTAAGCCCAGCCATTGTTTGGATTGAGTTTAACAGCCAAAGCATAGTCATTTATAGCATCTCTGTATAGTTTAAGAAGCCTTTTGGCATCTGCCCTGAAGGTTAATATTCTTGAAAACTGTTCTTTTGAATAATTTCCATTTAAGGCAACTGTAAAATCTTCAATTGCTAATTGGTACTTTTTGGTATTCAGGTATACTCCTCCCCTGTTAACATTAGATAAAGTATACTTAGGTTCGATAGCTATTGCAGTCGAATCTGATGATAATGCTAAGTTAAACAGCTTCAATCTTGTTTGATTGATCGCAATATTGTTATAGAGCGCAGCTCTCTTAAAAGAGTCGTTATTAGTTAAAAGAAGTGCCTTTTGGTAATCATCTATTGCTAATTGATATTTTTTTATCATTTCATAGCAAATTGCTCTTTCCCAATAGATATTACCGGGCAAACTTTCCAATTTTATGTCGAGGGATATTACAGAGTTAAAATCTTTTATTGCATTTTCATATTTTTTTAATTGCATATAAGAAGTTCCACGTGTAAAATGAGCTATTGCCAATTCATTTTTACTCTGAATATGATTTGAGAGGGCTTTAGTAAGAAGATTTATCATAGACTCTATTTGTTTTTTCCTGGCAACAGTATCTTTTTCAATAGATGTATGAGCAGTTGCCTGCCCGAAAGCGTTATTGGTAAGACAAAAAACAAATAATAGGGATAATACCAATATGAATTTCCTTAAAGTCATGGTAACAAGGTTGAAGCTATAAACCAAATTTATCGTGATAAATCTAATCAAAAAAATGACACCTGGAATATTTCAACCATAGACGAATAATATTCTTTCCGGTGTATTTAGATATATTTGGTAACAATTATCACTCTTTTCAATCCAAATAATAAACTTAAAAATGGACCACACGTTAGTTACCACCAGCACAACGCTGGAAGGTTATAAAGTAGTTAAGCAATTGGGTCTTGTACGCGGTATTACTGTTCGCAGCCGTAGTGCATTAGGCAATATCGCAGGCGGATTTCAATCATTATTTGGCGGCCGTCTCTCTATTTATGTAGAGCTTTGCGAAAATGCGCGTGAAGAGGCTTATCAGTTAATGATACAGCATGCACAGGTTATGGGTGCAAATGCTATTATTAATATGCGTTATGATGCCAACGAAGTAATGCAGGGCGTTACAGAGGTATTAGCTTATGGTACTGCTGTAGTAGTTGAACAAGTGTAATTTAAGACCGATAGCGCCTGAAAAGGCGCTATCATTCAAAATAACGGCGACAATAGCCGCGCAATCTTTTCGGGCAACTGCTTATAGAACGAACGTTTTTTCCATGTTCGCGGGTTGAGCTTCTTAGCATGGCTAATATCTTCATAAAATACGTTCCGTAATTCCTTTGCCGTAGAGGTATCATAGATCATGCTGTTTACTTCAAAGTTCAGCTCAAAACTGCGGTGATCCATATTGGCTGTACCGATAATGCATAACTGCGCATCTGACACCATGGTTTTAGCATGAACAAAGCCTTTTTGATATAAGTATATTTCAACTCCTACATCAAGCAGTTCATCATAATATGACCGCGCAGCTGCATTTACCAATGCAGAATCGGATTTGTCAGGTACCAATATCTTTACCGCCACACCACTCATTGCAGCTACGTGCAATGCATCAAGGATGTTACCACCCGGAATAAAATAAGGCGTTGTGATCAATACTTCCTTGTCCGCCAACCCAATGGTTTCCACCCTAGAGAACCTTAGTGTTGGAAAGTCAGAATCAGGGCCGCTTGCTGCTATTTGTACAGTAGCCTTGCCATTAGTAGTTGGTTTAGTGCAAAAGAAATCCCTTTCCAGTTTCAATCGCTTGCCTGAACAAAAATTCCAATCACAGATAAACAGGTATTGCATGTAATAAACGCCCGGCCCGACTATCTTTACGTGTGTATCACGCCAGAACAATTGTCCTGGTTGATTGATATACCGGTCACTTACGTTGATACCACCTGTAAAACCAATGCACCCGTCAATAATGATCATTTTACGATGGTTACGGTAATTTACCCGGTTAGCCAGTAATATAAATATCACTTTGTAAAAAGGATAAGCCTGCACGCCGGCTGCGATAAGCTCATCAACAAATCCCTTGCGTATGGACCGGCTGCCAAAATCATCATAAATAAACCGGACCTCTACCCCTTCCTGCGCCTTTTGTATCAGAACATTTTTTATCTGGTTCCCGATGTTATCATCCTCGAAAATGTAGTACTGGATATGGATATGATGTTTGGCGTTTTTAAGTTCTTTTAAAACTTCGGGGAATTTATTTTCACCGTTTATCAAAAGCTTCACCTCATTACCACCTGATAAAGGGCTCATCCCATCATTCAGCAAATAAAGGGCAAGCTTTTTATGTTTCTGTATAGCAGGCTCTTTTACATCCCATGCCTTTTCTGATTCCAGCCTTATTTGTTCACGGAGCCGTTCGAGTGAGTTTTTATCACTAATGATCTTTTTGCTATATAATTTTTCTTTTCGATAGTTAATACCCAAGGCAAAATATATAGCCATACCAACAACCGGCAAAAATATAGCCACCAATAAATAAGCAAGTGCTTTATCGTTCGATCTCGTATCATAAACAATACGCAGGCATACACCAATTACAATAATGGTGTATAGAACTTCTATGAGCAATATCCAATCCATTTAATTGTGATAATGTAAACAAATTAGCATATACAAAGCTTAAAGCGACAAATTGTTTTCGCCCTGTTTTAAAGGATATGTTTTACCCTTCCACATCAGAATGCCCGGAATATGATTGGGTAATTTAACATTGATCTTCCACTTATCACCTTGCTTATCATATCGCACACTTACCGTTCCAGCAGGATGAGGTACAGAACCACCGATGTGTGTCAGATCGCCCAGGTGAGGTTCTACCTTCACACTTCTATAACCTGGCGCATTGCTTCCGATACCCAGTACCGTTCGAAACAACTCAATATTCGGGCTTGAACCCCATGCATGGCAATCAGACCGCGATGCACTGATATCCGACATTTCGGCCCAGGTGGTCATGCCCATCTTGATATTATCGCGCCATATGCCCAGCCAGTTCAGATAGTCGTTACCCATCCCGGTTTTCACCAGCGCTTGGTATACATAATATTTAAAATAAATAGAAGCCTGTACCAATGAAGTATCCGTCAATAATTTATGACTGATAGTTTTGGCCTGTTCCCCTTCTGCAACACCAGCTAGTATGGCAAGAGCATTTGCATGCTGCGAAAAAACATCCTTTTCAGGCCTG
>JBQCEA010000391.1:0-4205 GCA_051960695.1 Mucilaginibacter sp.
ATGCCGATCCCTGCCAACGCAACTATTGAAGAAAACGGAAAAGAGGATGCACACGTGATCGTTGTTGATAAAGACAACGCTATGCTTTACGAACTATATAATGCAAGCTATACCAATGGACAGTGGGAAGCATCAAGTGGCGCTTGCTTTAACTTAACAAATAACAATTTGCGTCCGGACAACTATACTTCAGCTGATGCTGCAGGTATGCCGATCTATCCAGGCTTGGTAAAATATGATGAAATGGCATCAGGTTTAATCACTCACGCTATTCGTTTTACTCTGATGAAGAATCACGTTAGACCAGGAATGCACGTTACACCTGCAAGACATAACTCTGCTGGTACCGGCGGTCAATATACCCTTCCATTCGGTGCAAGGATCAGGCTGAAATGGAGCTATGACATCAGCGGCTATCCTCCGCACATGCAGGTTATCCTGAGAGCAATGAAGCAATACGGTTTGATCCTGGCCGACCTTGGTTGTGATATGTACTTCAAAGGTGCACCAGACTCACGCTGGAATAACACAGAGTTAAGGATCCTTAACAAACTGAGTGCATCAGATTTTGAAGTAGTTAAATTTGAATAACAACAAATAATAATGAGATAAAAAAAGCTGCCCAATTCAGGCAGCTTTTTTTGTTATACTCATTAACAACTAGCAAACTATTTCTTTGAATCCTGTTGATCAAGAAACAAGTAACGCGGTCTGTCATCGGCTTTCTGCGCTATAGTGTTTACATTAATATTAATGTATTGGTCAATGCCGTCATTTTTATTCGCAGGCCATTCAGGCAAGCCAGCACCATTAGGATTCCCTGTTTTAATAAAGTTGGCGAAATAATCCTCCATTGTAGCCGAAACTTTATAATCATCGGGTGTCCACGCATAAACTTTATTGCCACCAAGGTTACCCATAGCATACTCAATTTCAGAAGCATGTGCAGCACCAACAAATGGTGGCGGCATTTTGCTTGGTGCCTCATTAGCATTGCCTTTGATAACTCCACCTGCCAAGCCCGCTTTGGCATTGCCCATTGATGCTACCATTGGTGGCCGTGGGTGCGAAAAGATATAGCAATAAACCGGGTTACCACCAGTTTTTGCCTGCAATTCAGCCCATTTCCAGGTGCTGTAAACAATAAATCTATCGCTCGCCAACTTAGTAGCTGATTCGATTACCTGGTCTTGCGTAGCCCCGGGGTATAATTTCATCACCTCAGCAGTATCATTTGGATAAAGCTGTTTGATCTTTTTAGCATAATTTTCGGGTGTTGGGGAGTCACCCCACATTAAAGCCTGGTAAGGCACTTCTGCCGAATTCCATCCGGCCAGCAATGGTACATGCGCCTGTTCTCCGGCAGCAAAAATATCGACTACCGGTTTTGGCAGGAAATAGCCATCCACCACAGCAGGCATTGGCGGATTACCGGGCTTAGATGCCAGGTCCAGTAATTTATCAGCAGGTATTGCACGCAGATCAGCTAACGTAGTCGCGCCAACCTTTTGTCCAAAAGTCACTCCGTTCTTTTCTGCGTCAGCTAACTGTATAGCTGGTAATGTCGGTGCTATCATAGCGCCACTTTCGCCGATAGCACCATCGATCAGGTCTTTAGACAATGGCGATGCCATTTGTGCTGATACTGATATTGACCCTGCCGATTCCCCGGCAATGGTCACTCTTTTTGGGTCGCCCCCAAAAGCTGCAATGTTTTTTTGCACCCAGCGCAAAGCTGCATTCTGATCTAAAAGACCATAGTTTCCTGATGAATGATGCACAGATTCTTTGGTCAGTTCAGGGTGCGACAAAAAACCAAAAACGCCCAGGCGATAGTTTACCGTAACGGCCACAATACCTTTTTGTGCCATACTTTCGCCATCGTAGCGTGATTCGGAACCGTCACCCGCAACAAAACCGCCGCCATAGAAATAAACCAGTACAGGAAGCTTTTCCTTAACTGATTTAGCAGGTGTCCAGACATTCAGATAAAGACAGTCTTCGCTCATTTTGGATGAACGGAACTTCATATCGCCAAATACATTCTTTTGCATGGCGTTAGGGCCGAAATGATCTGCCTTTAACACCCCGCTCCAGTTTTTCGCAGGCTGAGGTTCTTTCCACCGAAGATCGCCTATAGGGGGCTGTGCAAACGGGATCCCTTTAAAGCTGTGTATGCCCGTAGAGTCGATGGTGCCTTCCACAACACCATTTGCCGTTTTTACTCGTGGGTTTTGTGCCACGGCACTTATACTGAGCAGCATAGTCAATGCCAGGCAGGTAATAAATAGTTTTTTCATAAAGTTTAATTTGCAGGTTATAATGAGGTCTTGAACCTAAATGTTATTATTGTAACATTTTATTACAATAATAAGTTATCCATACTTCATTATCAAATTTTACATTACTTTCGTTGGAACTAATGGAGACCGAACCAACTCATAATGAAAGTAATGCCTCCGGCGAAGGTTTTATGCACGGGCTTGCTATTGATGCGGTTATTTTTGGATTTCATGATAAACAACTGAAAGTATTGTTGATGCAGTACCGTAAGTCGGACATTTTTGCCCTGCCCGGTGGCTTTATCCATGTAGATGAGAACCTGAATGACGCAGCCCGGCGCGTTGTATCTGAAAGGACCGGACTAAAAAGCATTTACCTGGAACAGTTCTATGTTTTTGGGGATACGAACCGCTCAGATCCAAAACCGCTGAGAACAGTAATGATGGCAAGCGGTCAAAATCCGCCCGCTGATCACTGGCTTTTACAGCGTTTTATTTCTGTGGGGTATTATGCTTTGGTAGATTTTACCAAAGTAACGCCAATGCCCGACAAAATATTTGACAATTGCGGCTGGTACTCCTTCAATAATATACCCACACTCATGCAGGATCACAGGCAGATCATACAAAAGGCCCTGGAAAGCTTAAGGGCAGAATTGGATAATAAACTAGTGGCCTTTAACCTGATGCCGGATGAGTTTACCATGAACGACCTGCAAACTTTGTATGAAACTATCCTTGATAAAAAATTATTGCGTCCAGCCTTTCAGCGTAAAATATTAGGTTTGAACACACTGGAGCGCGTTGCAAAAAAATGGACCGGCGGCGCACATAAAGCACCTTATCTATACAAATTCGTAAAATAATTCAAATTTACAGTACTATGTATTGGATAGTACTAATATTTTACATATAATTGCATAACTTAATGCAATAGACATGAAAAAGTTAGTTCCAATTCTTCTGGTCACAATCATCACATTGCCTATAACTGCGTGTCATTTTGGAAGGCACACAACAATAGTTGAAAAAAGCAACAATCACTATTTGCGTATTGAATCAACCGGGAAAGTATATTTCAACAATGAACAAACTGCCATTATTCATATTTCCTCCGGAGGCTATTTAAAATACCAGGATGATGAGAACAAACTTATGGCTGAGAATGATGGACGTGGCGGCATCAAATATGACCTTACAGCAGGCGATGAAAAACTCGATCCCAACGGCAACGGCAAACAGTTTATAGCAGATGCAATAAAAATAATGATAAAAAAAGGCTACCACTCCAATTAACATAACTAACAGATTCTCAATTTGATCTTAAGTTTACCTGAAACAGCATAGACTCATTTCCAATTTTCTAACGCAACCTTTTGATATACAGCCCGTTCAAAACAACCATGAGACGGGATCTTCTACCTATTTTATTGCTGGTGCTATTATTTACCTGGGGTTGCAGCAAGAATCCTGATATAGCTCCGACTACTGAAACGCAGCAAAGCAGTACGACGACTACAAATCCCAACACGACAGGGACGACCGGAACAGCCGGTAAAGGTTCATCATCAGGCTCAACTTCAACAACATCACCATCTACCAGTTCGTCTACGTCGTCATCAACTTCCGGCTCATCAACAACAACTTCTACCCCACCGGTATGTGAAGCGATACCTGCCGATTTAAATAGTATTTCCGTTTTTCCTGCCGATAACCCATGGAACCAGGATATATCAAATGCGCCGCTTGACCCCAATAGCAACCAGATCATTGCCAGCCTGAATAGCGCTGGTGTTAAGGCTAATTTCGGTAGCGGCCTGTGGAATAATGCCCCGATGGGTATACCCTTCACTGTAGTTTGCGGCAGCCAGCCTAAAGTAAAAGTAACCTGGAGAGCAAATGCAATGGATGGTAATTATGGCA
>JBQCEA010000392.1:0-3241 GCA_051960695.1 Mucilaginibacter sp.
ATAAGGTTACATCAGAGTTGTCTTTCTTAAAGGCACAGATCAACCCGCATTTCTTTTTCAATACGCTCAATAACATTTATGCGCTTACGGTAGTAGATGCTGAGGTTGCAGGGAAAGCTATTCATCAGTTATCCAGGATGATGCGTTACCTGCTTTATGACACGCAGCAAGGACATACCATGCTGAGCCAGGAGATAGCTTTTGTTAAGGATTATATCAGCCTGATGCAGCTGCGCCTCACGGATGTTGTGAAGGTAACCATCGATACGCCATCTGATCTGAAAGATTTGCCGCTGGCGCCCATGATCTTCCTTCCTTTTGTTGAAAATGCCTTTAAGCATGGAGTAAGTGCTACGCAGGATAGCCATATCGATATTGTCATCGTACAGAATGAGAAGGTGCTCGACCTTACCGTAAAAAATTCGATAATGCATGATAATAGTGTTAGCTTAGACACCAATAGCGGTATAGGTTTGGTTAATACGCGCCGCCGCCTCGACCTGCTTTATCCCGGAAAATATACGCTGGATATAAATGAGGAGAATGCCTTTAATGAATATACGGTTCACTTAGTTCTCGACCTCTCATGATACTGGATTGCATAGCTGTTGACGACGAACCACTGGCACTTGGGCTGGTGTGCAAGTTTATTGAACAAACGCCGTTTTTAAATCTTGTGGGCAAGTACTCAGGCGCAGTTGAAGCGCTAAAGGCCATTCATAGCCAAAAGGTTGCCCTGATATTTCTGGACATCCAGATGCCCGATCTGAATGGCATTGAACTGGCACGTGTACTGGATAAGGGCACAGATAAACCCCGTATTATTTTCACCACTGCTTATAATCAATTTGCACTGGAAGGGTATAAAGTTGATGCCCTGGATTACCTGCTGAAGCCTTTCAACTATGAAGAATTTCTCAGGGCAGCTCAAAAGGCATTGAATTATGTTGAATTGATCAATAAACAACCGGCAGCTACAACCAATGAAACGGAACGAGCTGATGATCAATATCTCTTTCTCAAGGTAGAGTATCAATTAGTACGCATTGCATTGGATGATATTCTGTATATCGAAGGATTGAAAGACTATGTAAAAGTTCATCTTAAAAGCGCCGACAAAGCTGTGCTATCCCTTACCAGCCTTAAAGCGCTGGAAGAAAAACTGCCCTGCAAACGTTTTATGCGCGTTCACCGCTCATTCATAGTTGCGCTGGACAAGATCGCCTCCATGACCAAAAACTCTGTTCAGATCGGCAAAATGAATATTGCTGTCGGTGATCAATACAAAGATGCCTTTAGTCAGTTTGTGGGTAAGTGGATTTAAGGTGGGGATGGAGGTTGGAGGTTAGAGATTAGTGATTGGAGATCAGGATTCCGCACTAACTGGTTTAAGTCTGCGACTGAAATTACGGATGTGAGGCGGTTTTAAACCGCCATCTATCCTAAGGCTTCAGTCACAAACTGAAGCCGGGGCGGCAGATAGGATAAATACATAAAAAAGCAGCCGTTACCTCGCGTAACGGCTGGCTATCCACTAAACTAAACTAACTATTAACCACGGGTCCTTATACCTTTTTCAAAGGTTGCCCGGGCAGGCGAAGGACCATGATATTGAGAAGTACCAAACAACTTTTACAGCCATTGCGGCTTTCGTTTAATATGGCAGTTCGGCCATCGCCTAAGTGCGATGGCCCCTGCCAAAACAAGCAGGATAGGTAGACCCTAACTATTATCCTGTTGTCTTTTCAGTAGGGCTGATGCCCAATGGCATTAATCCTACTGAACGTTTTACATACCTATTAAAACAACCCGTGCGCACATGCCTGTAAAGACTGTGCAGCCTGCGGTTTTGTATCAATAACATGGTTATTATGATCATGTAATTTAACTTACCCATCTCAAAAATCCGAAATGACCTATACAAATCAGTGAGTGTTAACACGGGAAATCAATACGGTTTTTACGCAACTTTATCTGCTTAAACAGGTGATTTTGAGGCTTCAGTTAAAAAATATTTTTGATTGTGTTGTAAAGACGCAATGATTGATTATCTTTCAGAAATCAAATCATAAAACCTGAAAATACGATGAATAGAAGAAATTTCCTTGCAGGCGCCGGCACTGTTGCCCTTGGTGCATTGGCATTGCCTAAAATGGCATCGGCAATCTTTATTAATGCAGAAGAGCATCCGCTTGGTGTTCAGCTTTTTACGTTGTTTGGCATTATTGAGTCGGATGTAAAAGGCAACCTGAAAAAAATAGCTGATATCGGCTACAGAGAGATAGAGTCGGCATTTAGCAAGTTACCCGGCTATTATGGCATGAAGCCAAAAGAGTTTGCATCCCTGTGTAAAGAAGTGGGCCTGTCGTGGAAATCGCATCACGTACTGGGGGCACCTTTTAAACTCCCTAAAGGCTATAAAATGCCAAACGGGCCAGACGGCAAACCAATGACCATCCCACCGCACATGCTGAACCTCAAGGAAGATATGCAAAAGCTGGTTGATGACGCTGCCGAAGGCGGAATATCATACCTGGTATGCGCCAATATTCCAACTAACACATTAGACGAGATCAAAGAATCATGCGAGATATTGAATAAAACCGGCGAGGCCTGTAAGAAAGCGAACATCCAGTTCTGTTATCATAACCATGATATGGAATTTAAGGAAGTCGAAGGCAAAGTACCTTACCACATTATGCTCAGCGACACCGATAAAAACCTGGTGAAAATGGAGCTTGACCTGGCCTGGGCAACAAAAGCAGGTATAAAGCCCGTAGAGCTGTTTAAAGCACATCCGGGCCGTTTCCCGTTGTTGCATGTTAAAGATATTAGTTCAGATTTTAAAACACTTTTGCCTGTAGGCGAGGGCGTTGTGGACTTTAAAGATGTTTTTGCCAATGTAAAGATCGCAGGTGCAAAACATTACTTTGTTGAACATGATATGCCGAAGGATGCATTTGCAAGTATTGCTACCAGCTATAAGAATTTAAGAGCGATGGGTGTGTGAACGCTTTAGTTTTTAATTGAATAGATGACGGCTGTCTTTCCTGGAAGGCAGCCTTTTTTGTTATTGCTGATGGTCATTACACTGTCAATACCTATTTTTATTCCCGGCTGTGCTAACGCTGGCGTAACATTTGCCACAGCTATACATCCAACTCAAAATAAATTAACTTGTGGAAACTATTCTGAATGTATCCGGCCTGGGCAAAACCTATCAGAGCGCGGGTAAAACCCT
>JBQCEA010000393.1:0-2048 GCA_051960695.1 Mucilaginibacter sp.
CTTCTCTTTCATGATGGAGTACAATTCCTTGTGACCCATCATTACGGTTTCGATCACCGGAAATTCATCAAACTCATAGTGGTTCTGCTTCAACACAGCCATGCGTTCGCCTGGTGTAAAGCTTACCGAGCCAGTTGTTTGATCGACCTCACCAGAAAGAATTTTTAAGAAAGTTGACTTACCCGAACCGTTAGCACCAATAATGCCGTAGCAGTTACCTGGGGTAAATTTTAAGTTAACCTCCTCAAATAGTGTACGTTTTCCGTAACGTAAAGATAGATTGGATACCGATATCATGCTGCACCTTAATTTGGCGCAAAGGTACGGTTATTCAGTGAAATTTTATTGTCAGCCCGAACTAATATTATTGGCTTGTGTGGAAAATTAGCCTAATACCGACTTCAGCGCCTGCACTTCATGATCAGCCAGTTTTTGCAGTGGCCCGCTGGCCAGCATTTTCATCATCATGTTCAGATCAGCCGAGATAGTATATTTCACTTCTGTAGAATCGATACTACCCGAAAGCATCCATTTCAATTCAATAGCAAACGGCGTTTTCTCAAACGGCGCTATCCTGATCTCCTGATCGGGTATGCGGTTTTCTATCCGTAGAGCCAAAGAAGCCATATTAGGAATATTGAAACGCGCTTCATCGGTTGATGAAGACCAGTTCTGTATACTTTCAGGCATCAGTTGCTGATGGTTGTTCATATCGGCAAGAAATGCATAAACCGTATTTACAGGTTTATTGATAGTTGTTTTGCTTTCGAAGACTGTCATTTGTTGTTGTTTGAACTATACTGCTGACAAAACTTAAGCAGGTTGTCCCCAAGTCTCAGGTGACGAACGCCACTTACGCAGTATCTCGGTATCATCCGAAGTGATATACTGGTGCTGCTCGGCATATTTGAGTAAGGCGTTATAATTCGACAAAGTGAAGAATTTGCATTTCGCCTGTTTAAAGTTTTCAGTAGCGACGTCAAAACCATAGCTGAATATGCCCACCAAACCAGCCACCTCATAGCCAGCAGAGCGTAAGGCATCAACTGCTTGTAAACTGCTTTTGCCTGTCGAGATCAGGTCTTCCACCACCACAATCCGTTTGCCCGGCATTACTTCACCTTCAATCAGGCTGCCTGTTCCGTGGTCTTTAGGTTTAGAGCGTACATAGATAAATGGTAATCCCAGTTCCTGAGCAACGAGGGCGCCTTGTGGTATGCCTGCAGTAGCAACGCCGGCTATACAACCAACTGCGCCGAACTCTTCCTGTATCAGCTGGGTTAGCTTTTGCCTGATGTAAGTACGAATGGTAGGATGTGAGAGCGTAACGCGATTATCGCAATAAATGGGTGATCTCCAACCGGAAGCCCAGGTGAAAGGATTATCAGGTTGTAATTTAATTGCTTTAATTTGTAGCAGGAACTCAGCCACCTGCTGTTCAGTCTCACTTTTATTAAACATGGCTCAAAAGTACAGAATTTATATTAACGAAAAAGTTATCCTCATTACCGAATCGGTGCCAAAACACGTAGAAAAATATCAAGGGATTGACGCACAAACATTTAATCTGAAAGCTTTTTATAATCAGTTTAACGGTAAACCGGGCAATAAATTTTACTACATCCACTGCAATGATGCTAAAGCATACTTGAAAAAAGTGATCAAAAGCAATACACTGATAGAGGCTGCAGGCGGTATGGTAATAAACCCAAATGGCGAATATTTGTTCATTTACCGCAACGACAAATGGGACCTGCCAAAAGGCAAAATTGAGAAGAATGAAAAGAAAAGGGCAGGAGCCATACGGGAAGTTGAGGAGGAGTGTGGCATAATGGTGACCCGTTTAGATAAAAAGATCTGCAAAACCTATCATACCTATACCATCAAAGGCGATGTAGTTTTAAAGCGCACGCATTGGTACCAGATGAGTTATAACGGATCAGCCAAACTGAAACCCCAAAAGGAAGAAGGCATAACCAAAGTACGCTGGTTTAAACCGGGGCATATCGAGGCTATTGTTAAAAATACTTTTCCGTCGATAATGGATG
>JBQCEA010000394.1:0-4965 GCA_051960695.1 Mucilaginibacter sp.
GCCTGAAACACGTGCGGCATTCAAGAATCTTATTGATCAGGGCTGGACGGACGCCATACGCAAACTTCATCCCGGTGAAAAGATCTATACCTTCTGGGATTATTTTCGCAACGCTTATGGCCGAGATGCGGGTTTGCGCATTGACCACTTCCTGTTAAGTCCCCAGGTTGACAGCCGGCTTATTGCAGCTGGTGTGGACCGTGGCGTACGCGGCTGGGAAAAATCAAGCGACCATGCCCCAACCTGGATCGAGCTTAAGGATTAAAAGTTATTTAGATTTACCCGGTACAGCAGCAGCCTGGTCCAGTTGTGCTATTTTGTCAAACATGGTTTTAAAGGTATTCCAGTCTGTATTTTCACTCACAGGCGAGCCGGGCGTATTGGCATAATAAGCCGGCAAAAATTTAGCAGGAGGCGACCATATCGTTTCGGCGATACCATAAAAACGGGTTCTCATAGATTTCCCGGATATAGCTCTTGCACGGTACAGGTCTTCCACCTGGTTCACTGCAACTTGTGGATGGTTCCAGGTACAGGTCACCACTCTAAAGCCCTTCAACGCAAAGTACACTGCTGTTTGATTGTCCTCGTCATATTGCCAATCGCAGATCACCACATCATGCGGTATCAGGTCTACAGCTCTGTATGTATCGTTATAGCTGGCTGCCCACATACCTATACCAGTTGCACGCCCATCAAGAAGACGGTCGCCCCATATCCATAGCTCATACCCTTTTTCGGCCAAATGGTCGCGAATAGTTTGCACCTCATTGGCGTAAAGTACTGCCTTGTCGCGTCCGGCACAACGGGGGCATTTATCTTCGCCCAAATAAAAAACCTCGTCCATCCCGGCATGGAAGGCATGTGCATCAAATACATCCATTATTTCATCTATCAGGTCGAATATAACCTTATGCACGCCCGGATTTAGCGGGCAATAGCTTTTGCAATACAAGTTATCTGCATTTGGCCATTTATAATCTTTAGCCGCCGGCATTTGTACCCATGGCGTTTCGTCAAATTCCGGGTACATCTGTAACAGTTTATTTGGCTTGCTTGCCCATGATTGGTGCCCGAGCAGGTTTATCTGTGGTATAATGGCTATATTATTCTTTTTGCAGGCCTCAAGTATTTTCTTAGCGTCGCTTTTGGTCAAAGCTGCTGAATCCCGTAATTCAGGGTGACTTTTATAGCTGTAATTGTAGTCGATCCGCAGGATCAAAGTATTTACTTTTCGCGGAGCGAGTTCTTCATTAATAAACTTCACAAATTCGGCTACGCCGTTTGGTTTAGGTGCTCCTATAGCGAACCCTCTGACCTGATAGGTGCTGTCGGTAGATTGGGCAAATGCCGCATAGCCCAATAAAAGAAATACTAGTGTTAGTACACAGTTAAGCTTTTTCATTGCTGAGATATTAGGACGAAAAGAAACGTATATAAATCTATTTCTTTTTGCTTACATCCGTGCTATGTAACATGAATATTTTACAGTCCGATCTCAGTTAAATCTTCTTGTTAAAGAGAAGTATGATTAAGCTTTCTTCAGCACATAAAAGTGCACTTCCGTACGGGTTGAAAAGCCAAGGTCTTCATAAACTTTTATCGCCCGTTCATTGTCATAGCGAACATGAAGAAAGGGAATATTTCCAGCAGCATTGATACGGTTCACCTGGTTCATCAATAGCTGCCGGGCATAACCGCGGCCGGTATAGTCAGGATGGGTACATACAGCGCTTACTTCTGCATATTCAAAAGCATGGAGGCGCTGGCCTGCCATGGCTACCAGATTATCAGCTTCAAAAATACCCTGGTAATGGCCGAATTCAATTGTCCTATCCATGAAAGGTCCCGGATTGGTCAATTTGGTGAGGGATAGCATTTGGGGGACATGCTCTGTAGTTAATGATATTAATTGCGAGTGATTGTCATTCAAAGGATCAGCTGCAGTATACAGCATCTGCAATCCTCTTACATAATGTAATTCCTTTAATTCAGCAGGAAAAGAAGTTTCGGAAGTGGCGACAAATAACGCTACACGGTCAGAAGGCAACACATTTGCAAGCAGCCGAAAATTCTCCTCACTGTTTTCTTCGAGTCCGATGAACGGCGAAACATCCCGGTCAAAGTAACGGAGAGGGCCTTCGCCAAACGCGAGGTGCTTATTACCTGATACCAGGGCATTCCATGCCGGATTATCTAATACATGCTTCATTGCAGACAGGGAACACACTTAGTATTTATAAAGCTCCGGCTTAAATCTTTTGGCTAATAACCCGGTGGCTTTGGCAGGGTCTATGTCAGCTATCGCAACACCTATCTGGCCGTACGGCTGGTAGGCAAGGCAATTTCCATCGGGATCTATGATAGCGCTGGCTGACTCCGGATATTTTAAGGCATAATTAGATGTAGCGATATAAATGGTGTTCTCCATCGCACGCACCATCTGGGCTTTTTCATAATAAGGATTGTCTTTATGGCCCCATTCTGATGGCACTGTGCCCTCTATATTACTGCCTGATAAATGAGGATGAAATACGATCTGTGCGCCTTTGCGTGCTGCTAACCTCACCGATTCAGGGTAACGGAATCCTTCGTGACAAATAACAACCCCGAATTTTAGGCCGTTAACCTCAAAAACATTTCGTTCAGTACCAGGCGTCCAGGTATCATCTTCGGTTGGGTCGAGCTGGTTTTTGGTTTGATAACCCAAGATTTCGCCTGTTGGGGATATGACATGTGCGATGTTGTAAATGTGGTCCTCATAAGTCCAATCCATCGGTATAATGATAGCAATGGAATTTTCGGCCGCTATCGTGCCTACTTTATTCAATGCATACTGCAGTTTTTCCTGTGTACACTTTTCAGCCTCAAACTCCAGCAGTGGGTAGCCAGGCAAATAAGACTCCGGAAAACAAACGATCTCAGACCCGCCTTTTGCCGCATCGTTGGTCAGTTTCTCAACCCACGATAGGGCATCGTCAAGAGATTTAGGATAGGGCGGAGACGCGACAGCTATTTTCATGAGGTAAAGTTAACTTATTAGGGGCTTAACAGGCAAATAAAATATCCTAAAATTTTTAGCAATTGGGTTAGCGTTTTACAAATTAATCTGCACATTTGCATAATGGCCAAAACTAAAGTCGCTTATTTCTGCCAAAGCTGTGGTTTCGAATCACCGAAATGGCTTGGTAAATGTCCCTCATGCGGACAGTGGAACACCTTTGCCGAAGAGATCATAGAAAAAGCAAATGTTGCAATACCCAATTGGAAGACAACATCGACCACTATGCAGCGGGCAAATAAGCCTGTACAGGTAGCAGAGATCAGTTTTGACGAGGAGCACCGTGTACTAACACCTGATAAGGAATTTAACCGGGTTTTAGGCGGGGGTATTGTGGCCGGCTCATTGGTATTAATAGGCGGAGAGCCGGGTATAGGCAAATCAACATTGATGCTGCAACTGGCCCTGAATATGCCAGGCATGAAAGTGCTTTACGTTTCAGGCGAGGAAAGCGAGCGCCAGATAAAAATGCGGGCAGAACGGTTAGCCCCCCTGCCCTCTAAAGGGGGAACAAATGGTTCCATTCCCTCTTCAGGGGAGCGGGGGGCAGAATGTTATATTCTTACTGAGACTTCGACCCAAAACATATTTAAGCAGATAGAACAGCTGGAACCGGATATGGTGGTTATAGACTCGATACAAACCCTTTATTCGGCGCATATTGAGTCAACACCGGGAAGTGTTTCGCAGGTAAGGGAGTGCACTGCCGAGCTATTACGTTTTGCGAAGGAGTCGTCAACCCCTGTTTTTCTGATCGGGCATATCACGAAAGATGGCATGATAGCAGGACCGAAAATATTGGAGCACATGGTAGATACCGTTTTGCAATTCGAGGGTGACAGGCACCATGTTTACCGTATCCTCCGGGCAGTTAAAAACCGTTTTGGCTCTGCATCTGAATTAGGTATTTACGAAATGCTGGGCGATGGCTTACGCGAAGTATCCAACCCGTCGGAAATTTTGCTTTCGCAACGTGAGGAGCCGCTGAGCGGAATTACCATTTCAGCTACTTTGGAAGGCATGCGCCCTATGCTGATCGAAACCCAAGCGTTAGTAAGCACATCAGCTTATGGGACGCCTCAGCGTACTGCTACCGGCTTTGATACGCGGCGGATGAATATGCTTTTGGCTGTCCTGGAAAAACGCTGTGGTTTTAAGCTTGGTGCAAAGGATGTGTTCCTGAATATCACTGGTGGTATCCGGGTTGAAGACCCGGCAATAGACCTTGGATTGGCTGCTGCTATTATTTCATCTCATGAAGATATCCCTATTCCTTTTAAAACCTGTTTTGCAGGCGAGATCGGCTTGTCGGGAGAAGTGAGGGCTGTAAACCGTATAGAACAACGCATTGCCGAAGCGCAGAAGCTTGGCTTTGAGCAGATATTTATCTCGAAATACAACCTTGAATCAGGCGGCCAGCATAAAAAACGCGTTGATCTTTCCCGTTACAGCATCGAGGTTAAAACCGTAGCCAATATCGAGGAAGTCTTTACTGCCTTGTTCGGGTAGGCAAACAACTATTCTGTCGTAGTAATAACTACCTTACGTATACGGTTATTGTTAAAGTCTGCCACATAAATGTTGCCTGCATTGTCAACCGCTGTACCAATAGGCGTATTGAATTGGGCTGCAGGTCCGGAGCCATCAGCAAATCCGCTTATCCCGGAGGTGCCACTGAGAACATATAATGTACGTGCTGCTGTTAATTCAATTATCCTTCCGCTTTCATCAGCTATAAACAGGTTACCCTGTGCATCGATGCTTAAGCCTGACGGATAGCCGATCAAACCAACCTGGCCCGGTCCGCCGCCTATAGTGGTTATTACTCCGCCTGGTGTGATCTGCCTGATGGCGCTGTTGCCCAGGTCAGCTACATAAATGTTCCCTGTTCCATCAACTGCAAT
>JBQCEA010000395.1:0-8988 GCA_051960695.1 Mucilaginibacter sp.
AATGTTGGTAAATCGTCGCTGATCAACATGCTTACAGGCAAGAAGGGGTTGGCTAAAACCTCGCAAACACCCGGTAAAACACAGTTAATAAACCATTTTATCATTAACGACGACTGGTACCTTGTAGACTTACCCGGCTACGGCTATGCCCGCATTTCCAAAAGCAAAAAGGAGGACTGGGATAAGTTTATCCGCACATACCTGGATAAACGCGAAAGCCTGCAATGTGTAATGGTATTGATCGACAGTCGCCTTGACCCGCAAAAAATTGACCTGCAATTTTGCAACTGGCTTGGTGAAAAAGGCCTGCCCTTTGCGCTGGTATTTACTAAGGCCGATAAGCAATCGGCAGTAAAGACCGACCAGAATATCGCTAAATTTAAAAAAGCATTATTAGCTACCTTTGACGCAGTGCCAGATTACTTCATCACCTCATCTGAAACACAAACCGGAAAAGATGAAGTATTGGGATTTATTGATGAGATAAATAAGAATTTTAAGGTTCCGGATTTCAACTCCGAATTCTATAAATAACATGAAAAAATATTTTTCGCTCGTGCTTTTTGCACATACCATATTTGCGCTGCCGTTTGCTATTATCGGTTTCTTTTTGGCAGTAACAACAACTGATAATCATTTTAATTGGGTCAAGCTGGTATTGATGCTGCTTTGCATGGTTTTTGCCCGCAACTCAGCAATGGCGTTTAACCGTTACCTCGACCGGGACATCGATGCCATTAACCCACGGACTCAAAAACGTGATATACCGGCAGGCCGCATCAGCGCGGAATCGGCTTTGATCTTTACCATCATTAACTGCACTTTATTGGTCATTACCACTTTTTTCATTAACCGCCTGTGCTTTTTCTTATCGCCGGTTGCATTATTAGTGGTTTTAGGTTACAGCGCAACCAAACGCTTTACTGCATTATGCCATTTAGTGTTAGGATTAGGTTTGTCCCTCGCTCCTATCGGTGCCTACCTGGTGGTTACAGGCACGTTTGCATTGCTGCCCATATTTTTTTCACTGGCGGTACTTTGCTGGGTGAGCGGTTTCGATATTATTTATGCCCTGCAAGATGAAGATTTCGACCGCGGTCAGCAGTTGCATTCTATCCCAGCCTGGCTGGGCAAAAAAAATGCTCTGAATTTTTCAACCATGCTGCATGTACTTTCGGCAGTGTTTATCATTATGCCTGTCTTTTTTACGCAAGTTAGCTGGCCTTATTGCATTGGTATTGCTTTTTTCTGCGCTATGCTGATCTACCAGCACCGGTTAGTAAAACCAAACGATCTGAGCCGCGTAAACTTTGCATTCATGACCACCAATGGTATAGCCAGTGTGGTTTTTGCGGTTTTCTTTTTGCTGGACAGATTATTTATTAAATAAGCATCGGTTCCAGTAAGGAAGCGGCATTAAGTTTTGCTATCTTTATTATATGGATACCTCTGTCGCTCTGCAAAACTTTCGTGAGCATCTTAAAAAATACGTCGACTTTAATGAGGCTGAATGGATCATCTTTTCGCAGCACCTGAGTTTCAGCAGACTCAAAAAGAAACACTACTTCGCCGAGCCTGAAAAGGCATGTGATAAAGTAGGGTTTATTGCCAGCGGTTCGGTCCGCTATTTCCATATCAAGGACGGGCAGGATATTACCGGCTATTTCAGTTTTGAAAACGAGTTTGTAAGCTCTTACAAAAGTTTTCTGACCGGATTACCCGGCTTTACCTATATACAGGCTTTGGAAGATACACAGCTTGTTACCTTCACCAAAAAAGGCATGGACGTGATGCTTTCAAACCCGATGCTGGCATATAAAATGGAACGTTTCGGCCGCCTGGTTGCCGAGCAGTATTTATGCTGCTATGAAGACCGTATTGCATCGTTCATCACTCAAACGCCGGAAGAGCGTTATATGCATCTGTTAAATACAGGTCGCGAGATACTACAGCGCATGCCGCAGCATTATATTGCCAACTATTTAGGCATTACGCCTGTTTCCCTGTCGAGAATACGCAGAAGAGTGCTGGAAACAGCACGTTAATTTTGAATATCGAATTTTCAATTTCGAAATTGAACTATCCAGAAAACTAAATTCGAAATCGAACGTCCGAAATTCGACATCCTTCAAAATTCTTATCTTTTGTTAACGTTTTGAGCGCCAATGCTGCTGCAACTTTGTATCAAACAAAAAAGAAAAAGACATGCATACCATATTAGGAGCCGGCGGACCAGTAGCCAATGCACTAACCCGTGAATTACAAAACGTTAACGCCAATATCCGCCTTGTAAGCCGCAGGCCAATAGAAATCAAACATAAAAACACCAGGTGGCAAAAGGCCGATCTGCTGAATTATGACGAGCTACTGGCAGCCTCGAAAGGTTCAGAAGTGATCTATCTTACAGCCGGGTTGGTTTATGACAAAAAGATATGGGCACAGCAATGGCCGGTTATCATGCAGAACTATATCAGACTGGGCAAAGAAACCGGTGCAAGATTGATCTTCTTTGATAATGTTTACAGTTACGGATTGGTAGACGGCCCAATGCTGGAAACCACTCCATATGATCCGATAAGTAAAAAAGGTGAGATCAGGGCGAAAATTGCCACACAATTAATGGATGAGGCCAAGGCCGGTAATATTAAAGCAAGCATAGCCCGTGGAGCGGATTTTTATGGCACTGAGGATGTAAAAGGTGTAATGGATGTGATGCTGCTGGACAAACTGAAAAAAGGGCAAAAACCGCAGTGGCTGGGTGACGTAAATAAACTGCATAACTTTAGTTACATACCAGACATGGGAAAAGGAATGTTTCTGCTGAGTCAGAACCCATCAAGTGATAACCAGATATGGCACATGCCTACCGCAAAGCCGATGAAAAGCATCGATTTTATCAGAATGGCGGCTGATATCTATGGCGCTCAATCTAAATACATGGCTATAAACAAATTCATGCTGCAATTATTTGGATTATTTAGTACGATGACAAACGAACTGGTTGAAATGTACTACCAGTATGACCATGATTATAACTTCAACTCGGATAAGTTTGAAAAAGCCTTCAGTTACAAACCGACAACCTATGAGGATGGGATAAAGGCAATGTCGCAGACGTTGTATAAAAGACAAGCATGATTTGCAGAAGCATTGCACGTGTCTTGAGAATTGATCAGTTTTGTATATGTTAGGTTTAAAATTTTCCAATAGCTAATGACCTTATTCGCAAAATATGCGCACGTATAGAGAACGAACGTCGATTTCTACTGCCGTCAATGAAAGAAGAAATTTACACGTTACCCAGGCGGGTAATTCTTGATCATTATATTGTTGGGACTAATCTGCGCTTGAGGCTGGTTAATAATAAAGATGGCAAAGTGTATAAGCTTACAAAAAAGTTTCAGCTTTCGCCGGGAAGAGAACAAATTACTACGATCTATCTTTCACAAGAGGAGTATGAGTTGCTAAGCAAATTACAAGCTATCGTAGTAAGGAAGCTTCGTTTTATTATGCAATATAAAGATCTTATTATAGGAATAGATGCCTACGAAAATGAAAAGGATAAATTATGGTTGGCGGAAATAGAATTTGAAACAACAGACGACATGAATAATTTTAAAATGCCGATACCCTACCAAATTGAAGTAACAGATAAGGAGGAATTCTCAGGTTTTGTATTAGCAAATCGTTTTGGGACTTTAACCTGATGTTTTTAAGAATTATAAAGCTTCACTCCCAACAAATTTTGCACATTTGCAAATAAGCACATCTGCACATTAATATCATGATCCACAAAAAAACACGCACATACATACCTGAGGACGTTGAAATAAAATGGGAAAACCTTGAACCCCTTTTTAAAGAATTAACCGATCGACCTATCAATTCGATTGAGGAACTGGAACAATGGCTGCGCGACCGCAGTGAACTGGAGGCAGCTTTAGAAGAAGACTTTGCATGGCGCTATATCCGCATGACCTGCGATACAACAAACGCCGAACTGCTTCAAAACTTCCAGTATTTTGCTACCGAGATAGAACCAAAAATTGCCCCCTATAGCAACGAATTGAATAAGAAATTGGTAAACAGCGAGTTTGCCGATCAGCTGCCAACCGAAAAGTATTTCATTTACTTACGCGGTGTTAAACGGGCATTGGAATTATTCAGAGAGGAAAATATTCCCTTACAGACCGAAATTCAGGTTGAACAGCAGAAATATCAGTCGATAACAGGTTCTATGTCTGTTCATATCGGCGACAAAGAGTATACGCTTGAGCAAGCTGCCGTAATGATGAAAGACACTGACCGCAGCAAACGGCAGGAAGCATGGAAAAAGATCACCGAACGTCGCCTTCAAGACAGGGACGAGTTGAACAAGCTTTTTAATCATTTGAGGGGATTACGGCATAAGGTTGCCCTGAACGCTGGTTTTGAGAATTTTAGAGATTATATGTTCCAGGCGCTGGGGCGTTTTGACTATACACCGCAGGATTGCTATAATTTCCACGAGGCAATAGAAAGGGAGATTGTCCCGGTATTGCATGAACTGGCTGAAAAACGGAAAGTCGCCTTAGGTCTGGATAAACTGGAACCATGGGATCTGGATGTTGACATTTCCGGCAAGCCAGCTTTAAAACCCTTCCAAAATGGCAAGGAACTGATCGAAAAATCGATACAGTGCTTTAGTAATATCAGCCGCTATTTGGGTGAAAGACTGGAGATCATGAAAGATAACGAGCTTTTTGATGTAGAAAGTCGTAAAGGCAAGGCACCGGGTGGTTATAATTATCCGCTGGCTGAAACAGGCGCCCCATTTATTTTCATGAACTCAGCTAATACCTTCCGCGACCTGACAACGATGGTGCACGAAGGTGGTCATGCGGTACACACTTTCCTTACTGCCGACCTTGAACTGAATGATTTTAAGCACTGCCCGTCGGAGGTTGCTGAGCTGGCTTCCATGTCGATGGAACTGATATCGATGGACAATTGGAACGTTTACTTTGAAAATGAAGAAGACCTGAAACGCGCCAAACGCGACCAGCTTTTTGATGTATTGAAAACTTTGCCATGGGTAGCCGTTGTAGATCAGTTCCAACATTGGATATACACTAATTTTGACCATAATGACGAACAACATACCGATGCGTGGCTGCAGATATTTGAACGCTTCGGCGCAAGTTTCGCTGACTGGGACGGGCATAAAGAAGCTGAAGCCAACTTATGGCAGAAGCAACTACATATTTTTGAGGTACCGTTCTATTATATTGAATATGGTATGGCGCAATTAGGTGCTATTGCCGTTTGGAAAAACTATAAAGAAAATCCTGAGAAGGGCCTTGAACAGTATCTAGATGCTTTAAAATTGGGTTATACCAAAACCATAAAAGAGATATATGAGACTGCTGGCATTAAGTTCGATTTCAGCGCAGATTATGTGAGGGAATTGGCAGAGTTTGTGAAAAGCGAAATGGAGAAATTATAACAAAAAGGCCCCACAATTGCCGGGGCCTTTTGATTCATTTGCTTGGACTACGAGGCACGTTAAACTTGCCGTTTGTTATTACCTTGGATTTACCCTTGTTGGGGCCTGCTGTTATGTCTGTTACAGTACCTGAGAAGGTTCCCTGTATAGAAGATGAACTCACAGCTGTTAAAGTAACGCTTACACTTGGGTTATTTATTTCATTTAGATAACCGTCATCACCCAATGCATACAGTAATATCGGTTCACTACCAGGATCCGGATCCTGGGAAGTGTAGGTTTTTCCTGCTGTTAATGTCCCATAAATAGTTATACTCATAGTATTGCCATCAGATGCATTACCCTGTATGGCTGTAAAATTGGCGCCATTGGTTGACCCTGTAAGCACAAGCGTGTTAGCGCTGAAATTTAATGCTTCCCCATCGATAGTTGCAGTTACACTTCCTGTTGGTGTTTGTGTCGCAGAAACTTTCTTATCCTTTTTGCACGAGCTAAGGACAGCAATACTCAACATTAATACGACTAATAATAAAGCTTTGGCCGTTTTTACCAACTGCATATTATTGATGAGTTTGAATATTTAAATGGAATTTACCGTTTGTGATCGTCTTCGTTGGCAGTTGAGCGTTTCCTATCGCTATCTATTTTATTTATCGGCAATTATACGTTGAAAAACCGGTCTTTGTTCGTGAGTTAGCAATATAAAAAGACCTAAGCTATCCATCTTTATGTCCGGATAGTGTAAAAATCCGCTAGGAAATAATCCTTATAACTTATTTATTATCAAATCAATAATAAGTTCAAAAAGGCACTTATGCGCAATATTTTAAAACTTTATTCCGTTAAGGAAAGTTATTTAACTAATATGAAGAAACTAAGTTTATTATTTGGCCTGCTGTTTTCGGTGATCACAGCATTTGGCCAGGGATTTAAGCCGGTGAAGATTGACAGCCTCGTAACTATTTCAATGCCTGCTGGTTATACTCAAAAAGACACATTAGGTCAGCATATATATTCCGCTAATACAGATCTGGGTTACATGATCACGATCGTCGAGCCCAATGCAAAGAGTAACCAGCCGCTGAAAAAGGAAAAGGATCTTAATAACGTTTTCAAAAAGTATATTAAGGGAATACAAAGTCAAACTGCAAACGGCAGTGCCCAAAACGTAAGGGATACCACTATAGGTAAGCTTAAAGGGAAAGCTTTTACGCTGTATACCAGCGATGGAAGCGGAGATGCTGAGTATAGAAACTTTGTACTGATCTATACCAAAGATGCCACTTATTCATTCCAGTATGGTTTTGTTGATGCCCGTAAGGAGCTTATTAAAAGTGAAGAAAAGTCCTATTTCAGCTCGATAAAATTATCACCTGAATTACAGCGTAACGACCAATATACGGATACAACTGGCTCATCCTCCAGTTTAAGCACCAACTCGGTTATCGAGATCGCAGGTGGTGTTTTGGTTGTATTTGCTGTTGTATGGCTGATATTTTTCAGGAACAGGCGAAACGAGTTGGCGTAATCAGCGGTTCAATAAACCCTTTTGCCATTTTGGCCTGTGGATGAATGCCTTGTTATCGAGCCAGTAAAGCCAGATGACGGTTAATATAACGCCGACAACAGAACCTGCGACCACATCTTCAAAGAAATGCTCGCTCAAGTACATTCGCGAATAACCTACAAAAATTGCCAGGAGTAAGAATACAAGCCCCCAGGCTTTGTTCTTACTCCAATAGGTAAATATTACCGCCAGCATAAAAGCTGTTACTGTATGTCCTGAAGGAAAACTATGATAGCTCAATATCTCCACCGCTTTCACAAAATGTATCTTGCTGATCTGATCCTTGAAATACAGCTTAGGGCGGGGAGCGTCAAAAATATATTTAATGATCTGTGCCGAAATAGAAGTAACTGCATAAGCGCTGGCCAGTATCAATGCTTTGCGATAGCTGAATAACACCATAATGGCTGCGATCACTACAGTAGTCCAACCGTTTCCCAGGTCGGTAACATAAGGCGCAATAAAGTCGGCGAAATTGTAATAGTGACTGTTAACTGCAAAGTAAATTTCCGGACGCGTATAAAGTATTTTGATGATCAGGCATATAATTAAAACCAGTAAATAAGGTATAACCATCCACCTGATATTGCGTAAAACGGAGCTTAAACTTATTTTCATAGCCGCAATTTATGCTATTTAATTCAATGCGAAAAAATAGTTATGTTTGGGCCTCATATAATTAACTGAATGTCCAAAAGCCTATTTCGCAGGAAATCTGTTGAGCGAATTTTATCGGATGTTGCCAGCGGTTTTGCTGATGGCGAGCACTCGTCAGACCCTCATCTGAATAAGGAATTACGTGTAAGGGACCTCACCCTGATGGGTATTGCGGCAGTAGTAGGCGCCGGTATATTCTCAACTATTGGCGAAGCAGCCTATCATGGCGGCCCCGGAGTAAGCATATTATTCATTATAACCGCCGTAACCTGCGGTTTTTCTGCTTTATGCTATGCCGAGTTTGCTGCACGCATACCGGTTGCCGGCAGTGCTTATACCTATGCCTACGCCTCCTTCGGCGAATTGATAGCCTGGATCATCGGCTGGGACCTGCTGATGGAATATGCCATAGGCAATATTGCGGTGGCAATATCCTGGAGCGAGTATTTTGTTAATTTACTGGAAGGCTTTCATATCTATCTGCCGAGATGGACTGTCATTGATTACCTGACGGCCTTTAATGCTCATAAAGATCTATTGGCGCTCCAAGCCGGTCATCATTTGGCAGATATTACTGATCGAATGAAACTGGACGCCATGGCCTGGGATACAGCGCCAGGTTTAGGAGCATTCAAATTTATTGCTAATATACCAGCGCTTGCTATTACCGCGGCTATTACATATCTGGTATATGTTGGTATACGTGAAACAAGGAAAGCCACTAACGCCATGGTTATTCTTAAAATAGCCATCGTTATCGGTGTAATTCTTATCGGCTTCTTTTATGTTACTCCGGCTAACTGGCATCCCTTTATGCCTAATGGCTTTAGCGGCGTAATGAAAGGTGTATCAGGCGTGTTCTTTGCCTATATCGGGTTTGATGCCATATCCACCACCGCTGAGGAATGTAACAACCCGCAACGCGACCTGCCCCGTGGTATGGTTTACTCGCTTATCATTTGCACAGTATTATATATATTGATCTCATTTGTCCTCACCGGCATGGTCAGTTATAAAGACCTGCGTGTTGGCGATCCACTGGCTTATGTCTTTCAAAAAGTTGGGCTGCATAATATCAGCTATGTGATCTCCATCAGTGCGGTTATAGCTACGGCAAGCGTATTATTAATATTCCAGTTGGGTCAGCCCCGTATCTGGATGAGCATGTGCCGATACGGCCTGTTGCCTAAGATATTTTCTCGTATTAACCAGAAATATAATACACCGTCCTTTTCTACCATTATAACCGGGATAGTAGTGTCAGTACCAGCATGATTTC
>JBQCEA010000396.1:0-9684 GCA_051960695.1 Mucilaginibacter sp.
CACAGATCATCGTAGTAATAATGCAAATTTTTTTCATCTTCTCTTATGCATAAATAAGCAGATCTTAAAACGAAGACCCGCAGGTTTAAAATATACTCAACTGGTTTTAAGGTTGATTGACCGTTCCAAATATGAATACTACCAGTGATGGTTTTCTATATGATTTTTGCTACATGATATACGATGTTATCAATGCTTTGCTGAAAATATTTACGCAATCGTGTGCGTAAATATTCACCTCCGAAAATTTGATTTCCACTGTCAGCAACGATACTTTTGGCCAATCGCAATAAACTGATAGCCTATAAATACAATTTTCAATGGCAATGGCCGACATGATAAAATTGTACCATTTGTATTTATAAAATAGAAGTTACTTTTACAAACCATTCCGGCATCCAAACCGGCTAACTATTATGAAAAGTTTTTTAGATCAAAATTTCCTGCTGCAGACTAAAACCGCCGAACGGTTGTATCATGAATATGCGGCGGCTATGCCTATTATAGATTACCACTGCCACCTCGATCCGGTACAGATCGCGGATAATATCAATTTTAAAAACCTGACTGATATCTGGTTAAGGGGCGACCATTATAAATGGCGTGCTATGCGTGCCAATGGTATTAGCGAACAGTATATAACAGGCGGAAAAACCGATTGGGAAAAATTTGAGAAATGGGCCGAAACTGTGCCTTATACACTGCGCAATCCGCTTTATCACTGGACGCATCTGGAATTGCAGCGCTACTTTGATGTACATGAAATACTTTCGCCTAAAACAGCTAAAGCTATTTATGACGATTGCACACAAAAACTGCAAACACCAGAATATAGCGTTCAAAGCCTGGTGAAAAAGATGAACGTTGAGGTGATATGTACAACCGACGATCCGATAGATAACCTGGAGTATCATCAAAAAATAAAGAATAGCGGCTGGGATGTTAAAGTGTTCCCTGCTTTCAGGCCGGATAAGGCAATGAACGCTGATGATACCGCTGCTTTGAATGAGTACATCAACAAACTTGAAGCGGTAAGCAATATCGCCATCAGCAGTTATGACGATTATCTGAAGGCATTAAAGAGCCGTCATGATTATTTTGCTGCAAACGGCTGTTCGGTATCTGACCACGGCCTGGAGCAAATGTATGCCGAAGACTATACGCAGGATGAGATCAAAGCGATCTTTGATAAAATAAGATCAGGTAAAGCGCTTCAAGTAGCCGAAGCGTTAAAATTTAAATCGGCATTGCTGTATGAGTTCGCATTGTGGGATCATGGAAAAGGTTGGGTACAACAGTTCCATTTGGGCGCTTTGCGAAACAATAATACCCGTGGTTTCCGGGAAAACGGCCCTGATACCGGTTATGACTCTATCGGCGATTTCAGCCAGGCACAGGCATTATCGAAGTTTTTGAATAAGCTGGATACCAATAACACTTTAGCTAAAACTATCCTTTATAATTTAAATCCTGCCGATAACGAACTGATGGCGACAATGGCCGGAAATTTCAATGACGGTACCGTTGAAGGTAAAATTCAGTTTGGCTCGGCATGGTGGTTCCTGGATCAGAAACAGGGCATGACGATGCAATTAGACGCCCTGTCGGGTATGGGATTAGTAAGCAAGCTGGTAGGTATGTTGACTGATAGCCGCAGCTTTTTATCTTATCCGCGGCATGAATATTTCAGGCGTTTACTCTGCAATCTTTTTGGGAAAGACATTGAAAACGGCGAATTGCCTAACGATATAGAGTGGACAGGTAAGATCATTAAGGATATCTGTTACTACAATGCAAAAAACTACTTTGCATTTAGCCAATTATAATAATGGAAGCATTAATAACAGGAAAAGGCAATGTACTTTCATTCGGTGAGTTGCTGCTGCGTATTTGCCCGGATGCTGATGGTGCATGGTTACAGGAAAATACTTTGCCATTTTATGTTGGCGGTGCTGAATTGAATGTAGCCACGGCCTTAGCATTATGGAATGTTCCTTCAAAGTATTTTACTGCCCTGCCAGATAATAGCCTGACCAGCCAGATATTAGATTTTCTGCAGGAAAAGAATATTGATACTTCGAAAGTTCACTATTCAGGAAACCGTATCGGCTTATATTTTCTTACCCAAGGTAAAGACTTAAAACATAATGCCTTGGTATATGACCGTGCTTACAGTTCTTTTTCAGAGCTTAAGCCTGGTGATATTAATTGGGATAGTGTTTTTGAAGGCGTTAGTTGGTTCCATTTTAGCGCTATTTGTCCAGCTATCAATCAGCATGTCGCGGATGTGTGCAAGGAAGCATTGGAAGCAGCATCAAAAAAAGGGATCACCATTTCGGTGGACCTGAACTACCGTTCAAAGCTTTGGCAATATGGTAAAGAACCGCGTGAAATAATGCCCGAATTAGTTTCATTCTGCGACCTGATCATGGGGAACATTTGGGCAGCTGAAAAAATGCTTGGTATACCGGTTACAAATGATGCTCACCTCGGAGTAAAAAGCAGCTGCAATGAAGCGGCTATAAAAACTTCGGAAGAAATAGTTCATCGTTATCATAAATGCAAAGCAGTGGCTAATACTTTCCGCTTTGATCTGGCTGATGGCTTAAATTACCACACAACGTTATATACAGGTAAAAATCATTTCGTTTCTTCGGATTACAGCGCAACACATATTGTTGACAGGGTAGGCAGCGGCGACTGTTTTATGGCAGGTTTGATCTATGGTTTTTATAACCAATTGCCAGTTGCTGAAACACTGGAGTTTGCCACTGCCGCGGCCTTTGAAAAACTATTTGTTAAAAGCGACGCAACCAATAAAACCGTGGACGATATTAAGAAAGCAATAAAGCATGGACAAGAAGCAAATAATTGTTGACAGCATACAGAAGCAGCGTATGCTGCCTTTATTTTTTTATGAAAATACCGAAGTGAGCCTGGATATTACATGGACACTTTACAAGGCAGGCATACGGGTACTGGAATATACCAACAGGGGTGAAGCTGCGCTGAAAAATTTTAAAGCTTTAAAGGTATTTCAACAACAGGAAATGCCTGATTTGCACCTCGGGATAGGTACGATAAAGTCGGCTGAAGAAGCGGAAAGATTTATTGATGCAGGTGCTGATTTCATCGTTTCCCCGGTCATGAACCCGGATGTGGCGCGTATAACGGAGCAGATCAATATGCTGTGGATACCGGGATGTATGACTCCGACAGAGATCTATTGCGCTCAACAATATCAGGCAGCTATTATCAAAAGATTCCCTGCTAATATATTGGGCCCTGAGTTTATCTCGTCCATAAAAGAACTTTTCAGGGGACAATTATTTATCCCTACCGGCGGTGTCGAGGTCGAGGAGGCGAATATTCAAAGCTGGTTTAAGGCCGGCGTATGTGCAGTAGGTATGGGCAGCAAAATGATCAGTAAAAAAGTGCTTGAACAGAAATTGTATGATCAGCTTTATGCCGACACGCTAAAAGCAATTAATTTGGTGCAATCAGTTAAACTTTAATCACATGCAGGAAACCAATATTGGCAAATACAGATGGGTAATAGCTACATTACTTCTATTTTCTACAACAATCAATTACATGGACCGGCAGGTAATAAGCTATGTAAAAGATTATTTCTGTACACCTGTTGCCAAAGGCGGTTTCGGCTGGACTGACAATCAATATTCATATGTAACCTCGTTCTTTACCGCGTTTTATGCAGGTATAACCATCATTGCAGGATGGGTTATTGATAAGATAGGTACCAAACTTGGCTTGGCATTATCATTGATCACATGGTCGGTATTTGGAATGCTGAATGCACTGGCCGGTAGCTCTGTGGTCGTTCATACCGTTGTCAGAAGCCTGTTCGGTATAGGCGAAGCGGGTAACTTTCCTGCTTCCATTAAAACCGTTGCCGAGTGGTTCCCTAAAAGAGAGCGCGCTCTGGCTACAGGTATTTTCAACAGCGGAGCAAATATAGGCGCTATGATAGCAGCTTTATTTGTGCCATGGTGTCTGATACATTGGGGAGAAGCAACCGGGTGGAAAATGGCTTACCTGATAACAGGCGCTATTGGTTTTATATGGCTGATATTCTGGTTCAAATTATATAACCCTCCGCATAAATCTAAACATCTTTCAAAGGAAGAATATGACTATATACATGAGGATGATCTTGCCGCTCATGTGGCGCCTTCAGAAGATGTTGCCGTGCGGGAAAAAATATCCTGGGGAAAGCTGTTCAAATATCCGCAAACCTGGGCATTCTTCTGGGGTAAATTCCTGACCGATGGTATCTGGTGGTTCTTGCTGTTCTGGCTGCCGGACTATCTAAAAAAGCAATTTGGAATGGACGTTCATCAGATCATGTGGCCAACATTTATTGTTTACGCTATATCGATTGTCGGTAGCACTTATGGCGGTAACCTGCCCCGTATGATGATCAACCGTGGGATGCCGGTGTATAGGGCGAGGATGACCTCGATGTTTATTATTGCCTTATTTCCCTTACTTTTGCTGCTTACGCAGTATTTTGGAGATAAATCGGTGTTTGGTGACAATGCTTCCGTATTGGCTATTTCTGTAATTTGTATCGGCGCTGCTGCGCATCAGGCATGGTCGGCTAACCTGTTTACCACCGTTTCAGATATGTTCCCTAAAAGAGCTATCGGATCTGTAACTGGTATAGGCGGTATGGCTGGCGGTATAGGTGGGGTGATTATCCAGCGTTTGGCGGGCATACTCAATACAACTTATCATTCAACGCCACAAACTGCCTATCTCATTATGTTTGGCGTTTGTGCTTTTGCCTATATTACAGCATGGTTAATTATAAAGGTATTGACCAGAAAGCCAGCAGAAATTCTAGTGTAGTTATAACTAAGGTGTTGATAGATATTCGCGCTATCTGCGGCGATAAATTCAAGCTTTTCGTCGGTTCATTTCCTGTTTTCATCTTGCCTACAGAATTGTAAAGTAATATTGTGGTTACATCTCCGTTTTATGCATGTTTAAACACGGGATTAGATGATCGCAGTGGAAAAGAGATTTGTTGTAAAAAGAGATTGTAAATTAATGGGTAACCATTTCGTGCTCAGTGTTGTAACCAACGATGAGAACGAAGGAAACTCTTTAAT
The DNA here is from genome assembly GCA_051960695.1 of Mucilaginibacter sp. GTDB lineage: Bacteria > Bacteroidota > Bacteroidia > Sphingobacteriales > Sphingobacteriaceae > Mucilaginibacter. The sequence goes on from JBQCEA010000396.1 coordinate 5,136, forward strand.
TGATCTCGGTATCGATGAAATTAAGCGGATAGAGCGACTGCTCACCACCTTTAGCGATGACAGCGAAACTAACCTGGTGAACCGCAATGCCGGTATTGCGCCGGTCGTCGTTAGCCGCGAGACTTTCGATCTGATACAACGCTCCATAAGGATCTCAAACCTTACTCAAGGAGCCTTTGATATTACTTATGGCTCTATCGATAAACGTCTGTGGAATTTTGATCAGCACATGACTTCCCTTCCTGATAAAGACACTGCAAGGAAGATGGTGCGCCTCATTAATTATAAAAATATAGTGCTTGACCCTGAAAAATGCACCGTTTTTTTAAAAGAACAGGGTATGCGCATTGGTTTTGGCGGCATTGGTAAAGGCTATGCTGCCGAGCGTGCTAAATACATCATGAAAGCTGCCGGTGCTGAAAGTGGAGTTGTTAATGCCTCAGGCGACTTAACCACGTGGGGACTTCAACCAAACGGCCAGCCATGGACGATTGGCATTATAAATCCCAATTTCAAGCAGGAAGTCTTTTCTTACCTGTCTATCGGCGATATGGCTGTGGCAACATCGGGTAATTATGAAAAGTACGTAATGATCGAAGGCAAAAAATACTCGCACACTATAAACCCAAGAACAGGTCTGCCTGTTAATGGCATTAAAAGCGTTACCATCATTACCACTAATGCTGAGATAGCAGATGCAATGGCTACGCCTGTAACGATAATGGGCATAGCAACTGGATTGGATATGATCAATCAAATGAAAAATATCGAAGCGATCATCATAGATGATGACGATCAATTATATACATCTAATAATATCCATATTAAATACCCTGATTTAAAATGACAAAATCCATTTTACCGATAATTGGCTGCATGATGACCCTGACGGGCTTATCATCATGTGTACATGTAAAAGAATACCAGAAAAGCAGGCTTAACGATGCCGAAATGGCGTTGGGCAACCGGAAGGTTGAAAAGAATGAGTTGAATTTTGAGTCCTATCGTGAAGCAGCTTCTGGTGCTAATGCGGGAAAGACAGGCGGTGGTTGTGGTTGCAATTAATTTACACGGATAAGGAATTTAAATGAAGAAAGTATTTTTGTCCGTAGTAGGATTTTCACTGATCTGCCGCTTAAATGTTCATGCGCAAACAGCAATAGATAGTTTGCCAAAACAGCCTTATGTAAGTGAATATAAGCCGGTTGATACCGGGAATAACGCTAATGGTTATAACCCTAGACGTTTACATATAGATGAGATAGACCTGATCTCCAGTTATTATTGGCAAAATGGCGATCATTCTGCTGTTACCGGTGGTATTGGAAGCGAGCATGTTACCGATATTTCCAATGGACTTGATCTGAACCTGGTTTGGCTCAATAATAAGCTGAACAAAAATACCCTTTCGGTGGGCTTTGGGTTTGATTATCACACCGCTGCTTCACAAGCCTGGGTTTCAGCTACAGGCGCGTCAAAAGCTGATGGAACAAGGATATATCCGTCATTGGACTGGACGGTTGAAAACACTAAAAAGGGTAGCAGTTTTGGCATAGGTGCTTATTATTCAGGAGAATATAATTACCAGTCTTTAGGTGCTGATTTGCATTTCTCTCAAAAAACCGCAGATAAAAGCGGGGAGTTCAGCGCAAAATTCCAGGGATATTTTGACCAGGTAAAACTGATCTATCCATCCGAACTAATACCCGCATCAACTACAACGGTAGTCACATCTGCGAGCGGTGTTGGTCATCACGCAAATATCCCAAGCAGTCCAAGAACGACGCTTTCGGGTTCATTTTCTTATTCACAGATCATCAACCCAAGGCTGCAGATCATGTTTCTGGCTGATGTAGTAACACAACATGGGTATTTGGGGTTGCCGTTCCACCGGGTATACTTTAAGAGCGGAGTAGATTCTGTAGAAAAGCTGCCATCGTCACGTTTTAAACTGCCGGTCGGGTTCAGGCTTAATTATTTTTTAGGTGATAATATCATTATTCGGTCATATTACCGTTATTATGCTGATAATTGGAGCATACGATCGAATACTGCAGGCATAGAAATACCGTATAAGATCACACCGTTCTTTTCCATTTCGCCGTTTTACCGTTTTTACCAGCAATCGGCGGCCAGATATTTTGCGCCGTACGAAGCACACGATCCAACGGATGAGTTTTACACCAGTAACTACGAATACTCAAAGTTCCAGAGTAGTTTCTTTGGTGTAGGTTTCAGGATTGTACCCCCGAAGGGCGTATTTGGTATACAGGCATTTCACGAATTGGAAATACGTTACGGGCATTATACACAAACAACAGACCTCGTTTCGGACGTAGTGTCTTTAAACTTAAGTTTTAAATAAGGATTATGAAGTTATTGATAGTTAGTTTAATGATGATCTTCACCGGCAATGTAACATGGCTGGGGGATTTTAATACCGCAAAAACAGAAGCCACCCAAAAACACGAATTGATCCTGATCAATTTTTCAGGGTCTGACTGGTGCGGCCCGTGTATCCGTTTGCGGAAAGAGATATTGGAATCATCAACGTTTGAAAATTACGCATCCGGTCATTTAGTATTGGTCCGGGCTGATTTTCCGCGTCAGAAAAAGAATCAGTTAAGCAAGGACCAGATAAAGTTGAATGAGGCGCTGGCGGATAGATACAATGCTGAAGGGAAATTTCCATTTACTCTTTTGGTTGACGAAACAGGCAAAGTTTTAAAATCATGGGATGGCTTTCCGAATGAAACACCAGACCAATTCGTAGCTGATATAAGTGCTGTTAAATAAGCAATGCAACAAATATGTTATCTTCAGATTTTCTTCAAAATCTGAAGATTTTTTTGTGATATTGGACTATCAACCCTTATGTTAAAGTCTGTATCACTACTTTTATTGGTTTTAGCGTTTAGTCTGACTGTCAAGGCGCAGGACAATTACGAGATACAAGTATATGGCTCAGAGACTGTCTCGAAAGACAGCACAATGATCGAGTTGCACAGTAACTATACTTTAAGCGGCACAAAAGCAGTTTCTGCTGATGGCGAACTGCCAACTAATCATGTAGATCATGAAACAATAGAGATTACGCATGGCTGGAACCCATGGTTTGAAACCGGTTTTTATTTCTTCAATTCAATAGGTAGCGATGGCCGGACGGCTTACGTCGGCTCACACATCAGGCCACGTGTTATGGCACCCCTAAGCTGGAACTGGCCGGTAGGAGTGAGTCTTTCAACAGAATTTGGTTTCCAGAAAAAACAGTTCTCAGCCAATACCTGCACCCTCGAGATAAGGCCCATCATTGATAAGACATGGGATAGATGGTACATCTCACTTAATCCAACTGTGGACAAAAGCTTTGCAGGCCCGGATCAGAATAAAGGATTTATATTCTCGCCTAATGTTAAGGCAGACTATAATATAACTAAAGCAGTTGCTTTGGGATTGGAATATTACGGAACTACCGGGCCATTCTTCCATTATGATAATATCTCTGAACAGGACCATCAGCTTTTTATTGTAACCGACCTGAACGTTGACCCACGATGGGAATTTAATGCCGGGTTTGGTTACGGTCTTACTCAAACCAGCGACAGGGCAATCATCAAAATGATCATTGGCCGTAGATTTTAATGTTCTCAGAATAATTTCATCAAAATTTCATCTTATAAAACTTATTCTTCCGGCTTGTGTTGTGAGAGAAAACAACGCCTATGTCACTTTTTACAAACCTTGCTAAAATACTGGAAAACAAGTACTGTGAGATATATGATGAAGCTCCCAGGGTGAAACTGACCAAGGGTAAACTGGTTATTGAGTGCTGCTGTTTATCGTCTACAAAGGATTGTCTTACAACAGTGCATAACTGCCTGGAAAACGAAGATGATCTTTATGTAGTTGATAATATAAAAGAGAACACTATTGTAGTCGGCAGTTTATCCAGGGCTTTACTAGATTATCCCATGTAGTAACACCCCAATTCATTCTCATCCCTCCCATTAGTTCATTTATTTTCTCTTTGCAATCGATTGCAATTCGGGGGAAATTATTGATATTTACAAAACACTTTTGTAAACCGATATTTACCTGAACATGTTAAAAAGACTTCTTTTATTTTTTTATTTGCTGCCATTATGTTCCATTGCGCAGATCAGGTTGCCTCAATTAGTGAGTGACGGAATGGTGCTGCAAAGGGATGCGAAGATCAATATATGGGGGTGGGCTTTACCCAGCGAAAAAGTTTCAATAAAATTTAAGGGGAAGCAATATAAAGCCATTACGGACGCAGCCGGTAAGTGGAAAGTTGTTCTTTCTCCACAAAAAGCCGGTGGTCCGTATACGATGACTATCAGCGGCAGCAATACCATTATGCTGAATGATATTCTGATAGGCGACGTATGGTTTTGTTCGGGGCAATCGAATATGGTTTTGCCTATGGAGCGCGTAAAGGAGAAATACCCTGATGAAATAGCGAATGATAACTATCCACAAATACGCAATTTTTTTGTGCCGACCCTTTCTGACGTTAATAAACTCCATG
>JBQCEA010000397.1:0-4334 GCA_051960695.1 Mucilaginibacter sp.
GGTCTTTAGTGTTCCAGTCATTGAAATCTCCGGTAACGATTACCTTATGTGCATCAGTGCGGCCTTTCAGCCTAAAGATGTAATTGTATTTGTAATAAACAGAATTGACGTTTCCCGCTCCGTCATCAGCAGTTTGGCGGTTGTTGGGGTCGGTACTCCAGCGGCCTCCAATAATGTATTTATATTGGTAAATACCGGGATTAAGCTTTACATCGATGATCCAGCCGCCATCGGTTTTCTGCATCGGGTTTTTAAGCGTGCTCCAGCCATTGAAATTGCCTGCCAGGAATACCCGTTTTACGTTGGTAAAGCCCGGCAACATAAAGCGTGTTAAGCCTGATGGCAACTCGTAAACCGTAATTTTAGAGTACCTATTTACCCCATATTTCACATTTGCCGGATAGCCGGGTTTGCCATCTATTTGCGGTATTTCCAGGCTGATCTCATAAGGACTATTTGGCGGATTATCATTCAATTCGTTCAACGACCTGTCAAACTGTACTATATGGTTTTGATGACTGACTAACTTCCAATGGTCTTTTATTAATGCGGCAAAATTACCTTTTTGCAAGGCTTCCGGTTTTGCAGTAGCCCCGGCTATTCTTAAAATACTGTCCAGGGTCTTTTTAGATGACTGCAGATCGATTTGCAATAGCAGGTGGTCGTCCTCGGTAATACGCAGATTATTACGGTCTTGGGCCATAACCGGGCTGATGCTGCCGAGAAGCAACACTACCAAAACCAGGATATGTCCGTACCGCTTTATCATTATTGATTGCTATAAATGTACATTTCAAATTCTTTTTTCACGAAGTTGATCGTAAATATGCCACGCACAAAGAAATCATACCCTAATATACCCTCTATTGATTGTCCATAGTAATGACCCATTTTTTCCAGGCTGGTGATCATAATACGATTATTTGAAAACTTTACCGTATCTATGGTGAGCTTATCAAATTTTGCGCTGATAACTTCAAAAGCAGAGCCGCCTACACCAGTTAATTCATACCGGCTTACGACCTGCATGGATGGAATGATCTTTTTTGAATGATTATAGTCGAGCAGGTTTACTTCTGCGCCGGTATCGAAGGCAAACCACATCGAATGGCCGTCGATAGCTCCTTTTAGATAGATCACATTATCCATATACCTGAAAGTGGTCTTCAATTGCGGATGGTCGAACAACCGTTCACCGGCTTGTATCTCACCATGCTCATCCAGCTTATGAATATAAAGCTGGTTATGAAACAAGTCTACCGTAATGGCAAATTTGGAGAACAGCCGGGTACCGAGCAGCCCTAATATTTTAATATGACGGCCATTTTCAAGCGCTGAAAGATCGGTAACATCAGCTGTTAATTTGGGATAATGCAGGTCGAGGATAGAAAAATTTTTAACCACCGTAGTAAATGTCTCCTCCGATTTACCATTGATGCCCCCCGCATCCTGTTCATCCATCTTAGGAGAATTGCGAAAGTAAGTAGTATTCAATACCAAATATGGTGCTCCGGTATCCAATACAAAATTCCCTTCCACCGAATCCACCTGTGCTTCGATTATGATCAGGTTGCCGGCCCTTTTAATAGGCACGATGAGTGTATTGAAGTCCCCGTAAGGGTCGGGGTCGGCGGGCAGGCCTTTAATGCGGATACTCTTAACAGGCTCTATCTTGTCAATACATAAACCCTGCTTGCTGTATAGTACCGCAAACAGCGCCAGTAACAAGATATAGAACCTGGACATCTTTTTAATGATAATGATCGACTAAAAGACGTCATCGTATAGCCAGTTGTTACAGTTTAGACATAAAAAAGCCCCGATTTTGTCAGGGCTTTCAATTTCTTAACCTAAGTAAGATTTTAATATTTTGCTTCTCGACGTATGTCTTAAGCGTTGTAATGCTTTGTCTTTGATCTGGCGTACACGTTCGCGTGTCAGATTGAATTTTTCGCCGATCTCTTCAAGAGAAAGCGGGTGGTTGGTACCTAATCCGAAGAACAATACAATGATCTCGCGCTCACGCTCTGTTAAAGTAGATAATGAACGTTTGATCTCTTCTGAAAGCGACTCGTTGATCAATATTGAGTCGGTATTTGGCTCCTGGTTCTCTAAAACGTCAAGCAGCGTGTTTTCTTCGCCTTGAACAAATGGGGCATCCATTGAAACATGGCGGCCTGAATTGCTCAATGTGTCAGATATTTTATCAACTGTAGTTTCCAGCATATCAGCCAGCTCTTCAGGTGAAGGCTCGCGCTCATATTCCTGCTCCAGTTTAGAGAATGCCTTACTTATCTTACTTAATGAACCTACCTGGTTCAATGGTAAACGTACGATACGTGATTGCTCGGCAATAGCCTGCAATATGGACTGACGGATCCACCATACGGCATAAGATATGAATTTGAATCCTTTGGTTTCATCAAAGCGTTTTGCAGCTTTGATAAGGCCAAGGTTACCTTCGTTGATCAAATCGCCTAACGTAAGACCCTGGTTTTGATATTGTTTTGCTACCGAAACAACAAAACGAAGATTGGTTTTTGTCAACCTCTCCAGTGCTGCCTGATCTCCTTCACGTATCTTTTGTGCTAATATTACTTCTTCTTCGGCTGTAATCAGGTCAACCTTACCAATTTCGTGCAGGTATTTGTCAAGCGATTGCGACTCACGATTGGTAATGGATTGGGTTATTTTGAGTTGTCTCATCTATTTTTATTACCTCGATTCTATACTTTAGAATGGAACGTGCAAAGGTACAAAATTGTTATTAAATATATACAACCTGTTATATCTTTACATTTAAATTATTTTATTTGCCTTTTAGGCACAAAAAGCCGCTTTTTAAGCTATTCTACAAATCACTTAGCTTAAATGTTTCTTTTACACGTATTCCTTTTTCAGTTTGTTGCAGTGTACAGCATTCATTTACCGGATCGTGCTCAAAATAAAGTATATAATCTTTTTCAACAGCCTCTTTCAGAAATACTTTCTTTTCGTTCAGCGTTGTCAACGGGAACATATCATAAGCCATAACGTAGGGGATGGGCAAGTGCCCTACAGATGGTACAAGATCAGCCATGTATAATATCTTCCGGTTTTTGTATGTGACAAGCGGCAACATCATCGATTCGGTGTGGCCAGAAACAAATTTAACATTGAAATCCTGTATAAATTCTGTATCGCCGGCAGTGCCCAGAAATTTAAGCTGACCACTTTCCTGTATAGGCAATATGTTGTCTTTCAGAAATGAAGCTTTTTCGCGGTCGTTTGGATTTACGGCCCAGTCCCAATGTTTGGGGTTGCTCCAATAGGTAGCATTTTTAAAGGCAGGAACCAATGCTTCGCCTTTACGCTCAACTGCGCCACCGACGTGGTCAAAGTGCAGGTGTGTGAGGAAAACATCAGTTATATCATCCCTGTGGAAACCGTGTTTGGCGAGGGAGCTATTGATAGTTGCATCGCCATGCAGGTAATAGTAACTGAAAAATTTGGCGTCCTGTTTATTGCCGATACCGGTATCGATCAAGATCAACCGATCGCCATCCTCAACCAGCAGACAACGCATTGCCCAGGTGCACAGGTTATTATCGTCGGCCGGGTTTAGCTTATTCCAGATGGTTTTCGGAACCACGCCAAACATAGCACCCCCATCTAATTTAAAAAAGCCGGTGTCGATGGTATAAAGGTTCATAGTTCATGGATCATGGTTCATAGACTAATCGAGCGAATTACGAAGCGCCGTTATCATTTTAACCAACAATTCGTATTCATCGTAAAGCCTTCTGAAATCATCTTCCGAAATGTAATTTCGTTTATTAGCAATTATTAAACAATTTACCACCTCTATCGCAGAACGAAGAGAAAAACTCAGAAAGTTTTTAAATACAGGTTTGGTTTGCCCTGTTGAACCTTCCGCTATATTTAATACTACTGAATCTGATGCCCGTTTGATTTGGGATGTAAGAATAAATAATTCATCTTTTGGGAATGACTTAGTCAAGGAATTGACCTGATCGTTCAGATCCATTCCTTTTTGCCATACCTGCAAATCCTCAAATCTAAATGCCATTATAGACAGTTAATTCACCATCAACTATGATCCATGAACCATGAACTACAGGTGTATGCATTCCCCGTAAGCTTCTGCTGCTGCTTCCATAACAGCTTCGCTCATGGTTGGGTGCGGGTGAACCGATTTGATGATCTCATGACCGGTAGTTTCCAGCTTGCGTGCGGTAACTACTTCAGCTATCATTTCAGTTACGTTGTAGCCGATCATGTGAGCACCCAGGAACTCGCCGTATTTGGCGTCAAATATTACTTTAACAAAGCCT
>JBQCEA010000398.1:0-2166 GCA_051960695.1 Mucilaginibacter sp.
AACATGATGCTGAGCCGGTAGTACAGATCAACGTTAGCGGTGGCTTTACCAGGTCTGAACTATGGGTGCAGACTTTGGCTGATATTACCGGAAAACCAATGGCCGTAATGCAAACCGACGATGCATCAGCTGTTGGAGCTGCTATGCTGGCAATAAAAAAGCTCAACACCGGCAGCGACTATCCCGCAGTAGACACTTCCGACCAAAAGATATTTAAGCCTGACATGCAAAAGAATGCGGTTTATAACCAGTTATTTACAATTTACAAACAGGCTTATATCGATCTAAAAAACACTATGCATAATTTAAGCGGAATAGCATCAGGCTAAACTAAAGCGCCTGGTTAAGCAACTACGCGGTTTGATATGAACAAAGCTTTTTGACGCCTGCAGACCGGCTATCCAACATGCTCTGCAGCTTTCCTGACGGTCTTTTTCTGAATGCCGGTCTTTTCACTGACGAATGCAGAAGCGATGTCGCGAACCATATCCTTCGTTTTCTCTTTAACGCTATTGCATATTTTGTTTCCGTCTTCAGTCATTAATAAATAAGCTGCGGCGCCGGCAACAACTACAGCGGTGCCAATGCCAATATACAAGCTTGTATGACTTTCCTGGTTCAATGGATTTTTCATGCTCATGTTTTTATATATTACAATGAAAATTCGACCAATGTTTTGGCAACGGTTCAGATTTAATGAAAATGCAAATGATATTAGTTACAATGACTATTTAAGATCTGTTGGATAAAAAATGAGATTAAAGATTGAATATTATTGATCTTCCCCATATTTCATTATGCCCCAACCATTTGGCGATTCCTATGTTAATAGAAAAAAACCACCTGCAAATGAAAAAGATAATATTCATCTTCATCTGCCTATCGGCTTGTTGTTCACTCTCCGGCTGCGGCCTTATGGAAATGTCCTTTAGGGCCGGTTTTATTATGGCGCTTATCATAGCAGCAATAATTGGGCTGCTTATCTGGATATTTCATTTCAGCTTTAAACTACTCGGTAAATATTTCCCTGCTGTCCGTTACTATCGTGATGCCCTTTTAAAAGACTAAGGTTTGGGAGTGACTTAGGCATTTACGAGGCACATGAGAAATATTATCAATGACCTCCAGTTACTGCAGAAGCGGTCATCCGCTTGAACACATACAAATTCTGAGTGTCCGCACCCGACCGCAAACAATCTTCAAAAGAACCATGCAGGGTCTAACTATTTATAGATTCTTCTACATCTGTACTAATTATTCACTTGAGTAATCCGCGTGCAAGTTCTTCAAATATCTAACGGTCAGGCAGGTTCTATACGATGCGCCTTCATTATTTTTACAAATGCTTCTTTATCAGGCCGTCCGCTTAAAGAAGCCATATGGACATTCCTGAAAAATCTTTCTAATCCCGAGGGCATTGTAACCATTACCAGTTTACCTGTGCTTTCGCCTGCATTCTTAAAGGTATGGGGTATGCCTTTGGGGCCATGGGCAAAACCGCCGGCTGCTAATTGGACCGATTCTCCGTTGAGTGTGAAAGCAAATGTCCCTTCTATTACAAACCACCATTCGTCCCATGCCGTGTCGATGTGTAAACCGGGCCCTACGCCGGGCGGAACATTCAGTTCGAAAATGCTGTAAGCGCCGGCAGTGCTTTCACCGCCAATGATGACATCAATGTCATGACCAATTACCGAAAGTGTTTCCTGTTGTTTGCCGGGTATATTTACCGGCGTTGAAAAATTAGTTTCCATCATTTCAAGTTTTTAGTGATTGAATGATGCAAATTAATACGTCGCGTTATTGAATGAAATCCCTGAAAATGGTGATTTTTATCAGGATCATTCAACAGCTGAGATCATCGATTGATGCACCATTTCCGGCGCATTTTTTACCCTGAGCTTGTGTAAAATATGTTTCCGATGACTTTCCACAGTATGTTTGCTGATAAACAATTTCGATCCGATCTCTTTGGAAGAAAAGCCCTGCGAAACCAGCAGCATGATCTCCTTTTCGCGCCGGGTAAGCGAAGAGGCACCCTCTGCTGCAACAATTGATTCCTCTTTGTTTGTCTGAGCGTTACTCATGGGGGCCAGCAAATCCAGCAATTTGCTTTGCTTACGGGCCTTTTCTACACGGTAAGTATGCTGATATAATTGCGCCTGT
>JBQCEA010000399.1:0-2697 GCA_051960695.1 Mucilaginibacter sp.
TTGATCTCTGAAGCGCCACTACTGCTTACATGCAATGAATGTAATACGTTTATTTCGCAATGGCTGGCGCCTGATGTACTGATGTCATAATCACTCACCACAAAGTCGAACGCATGTATCTTGGCAACGCCGCTGATGTCCACATGGTTTGAGGTCGCTTGTCCGCTTAGTTGCAGTTCGGTATCGCCGCTGCCTTCAACGGTTACATTGGCGGCGTTAAGGTTAAGGTTGATCTTGCTCACGCCTGAAAGGTGAAACTCCAGATCTTTACAAACCAGCTTACCATCGGCGCTTAGCTCGGTAGCGCCGGAGGCCCTGATCTGTTCCAGGTTTTTCACCCCTATTGTTACCGTCATGTCGCCGCCATTACAAATGTTCTTATGCGAATATATTTGCAGCGTACCGCCTTCGTTTTTGGTTTTAATATATTTTAAAATATTATCGTCCGCGGTGATGCTTATTTTGCCCGAGCTGTCCTGTTTCAGGATGACTTTAAATCCTCCTGATATTTCCAGGCGGTTAAAGTCATTCGTTACTGTACGGTTTTCTGTGGCCTGATGACCGGAGCCATGCACACAATTCAACATGCACGATGACGCGAGGCTCATCACGCCTAAACCTGCTACGAGTAATGCCAGGTAAAAAAAAGGTCTTTTCATAATTATTAGAATTTGTGTAGGTGTGACTACTAATATACAAATGATGTTACATTTAAAAACACAAAAAAGCTATGGCCCGTAGGTCATAGCTTTAAGATATATGTCGAACTTTTGCAAAAGTATTGGTTACAGGGTAGCCAGCTCGTCATTATTGGCATAAGCAGCGCCTGTACGGCTTGCGGTAAGGTGCTCTGCCTGTAAGTGTGATTGGTTTACGGTGGCGGCGGCGGCGTAATTCAACTGGCACTCGTTAACATAACCGCTCAAGTTAGCTTTAGCCCTGCCATTGATGTTGAAATTGGCATTGTAGCTGTCGAGGTCGAGGTTAGCGGTTGCGTTGTTGTACAGATTTACATCTAAGTTGATGGCTGAAAGTTTGCCGAATGATTTTACTTCGGCGTTATCATAAACGCTTAGGTTCTGCAAGTCTTTTACAGTTACCCAAACCACTAACTTTTCAGTGCCATAAGATGCGATCTTCAAAGTACCATCCTGGTTTTGCACGAAAGCATCTTCGGCATAGTAGTGGTTGTACACTTTTACTTTTTCAGCAGCGCCGCTTGATACAAATACTTCCACATTTCCGCGAACTTCAATTTTGCTCACGTTATGTACTTCGGTTAAAGTGGTGCTTACTTCAGCGTTGTTTTTGCTGATCTTGCCGGTTTCAGCTTTGCTGTAATTTACGGTTCCGAATGCTAATGCTGCAATAGCTATAAGGGAAAAAACTTTAGTTTTCATATTATTATAGTTTTGATTGTCAATTAATTTCATTTTTTCAATTTCTAAATACACCCATAAGACATACGCACCCAAGCCTGCGTTACAGCCCGAAACCGCCTAATAGATGTACGCCATGAAAAACCCGGCGAACGCCGGATTTTCGTCGGTGAAAACGGAAAGAAAATTTGTGGAATGGTAATGGAGATGAGGAGATTGCACCGATGATAGCCACTCATTAAATGAAAACGGGGAGAAAAATACCATTGCAGCTGTATTATCAACTAAACCTTTTCGCAAACACGCATGTTACTTCTAAGGTACCATACCCAACCGTTTTTGAGTTGGCTATAATGCTATTAAACCCATCTGCCATGAAAAAGCACACATTCCCGCAGGAACAGCCCGAAATACCGGAACAGCCGGAGGAGAAACCGGAGATCAAACAACCACATGATCCGGGAGAGCCCCATTCGCCGGAAGAAGATAATCCGCATGTACCAAATGAAGTACCGCAGCAACCGCCTGCCCCGCCGGAAAATCCGGGTGTTGCGCCATCAACGCCAAACTGATGATGATCTACCGTTTAGCAAGTATATGCGCCGGGTCAATATGCGGAAGCTGTAATTTGTTCGTATTTTTCAATATGTAAAGGCATACCATGGCATTTCCACTGGCGGTATATGTTGCTGATGTGCGATAACCCGCAGAAAGAAGGAATTTATTGATGAAAGTATCTTCGTGATAGGGTTTCAGTGAGTATACCCATATACGCTTGCTTAATGATTTAAATTGACCTAAATCATCCTTACCCGATGATAGTACAGAGGGCGAATATGAACCTATAATAATACGCCGGGCAGAATAGAAACTGATATCATGATAAAACATCATGGGGTATTTTGCCGATTGGGTTATGTAGATATCATCCACTTTAGTTGAGCGTCTTTTCATGAAACTGATGCATTGGCGCAGGGCGTCATGCCGGATGAGCGGAAAGGATTGCGCTATCAATAATGCAAACAATACCAAAGGTATAATCAACTGCACTACAGGCTTAGTAACATACAGCGGCAAAAATTGTAATAGCCAATAGGTTCCGTAAGCAACAGAAATGATAAGCAATGGGGTTAAATACAGCACCAACCGCGTATCAAAAGGATACAGCTTAAGGCTTGATAACAGCAAGTGCAGCGGCAATGGCAGCAATAACAGGATACCGACAGACATTTGTGTTTTAAGGATGTAAATTACTCCCGCAAAAAACAGGATGATAAACAATACACAGGCGACCTTACCGAAATAGAACTGAAAATAG
>JBQCEA010000400.1:0-2105 GCA_051960695.1 Mucilaginibacter sp.
ATCTATCAATGGGTAAACATTGTATTTCCTGGCTTCGTGATCGAACAGGTCAACCAGTTCCTTCAATTTTTCCGGCTCTTTTTTGGCCAGGTCAATACGCTCATTGAAATCTGTATTCAGGTTATACAGTTCCCATGTGTCATTGGCAAAATCTGTCCCGGTTTCATGGTAAACTTCTGCTTTCCAGCCGTCTTTATAGATCGAACGTTTGCCCCGCAACTCATTATACTGTATGCGGTGATGCGTAGCAGCTGTCGGATCTTTGATCGCATAAACCAGGCTGGAGCCATCAAATGGTTTTTGTTTAACACCGTTGATAGCTTCAGGAAATTTGGAACCCGTCAGTTCGACGATGGTAGGAGCGATGTCTATAATATGCGAATACTGGTTACGGACACCCCTTTCCTTTATGCCATTTGGATAGAAAACGATCAGCGGGTTATGTGTGCCGCCTTCGGAGTTGGCATCAGCTTTCCATAAGCGGAACGGTGTATTGGTAGCTTGTGTCCAGCCCATGGGCGCGTCCATGTCCGAAGATTCTGTGCCGAATTCGTCCAAATGCTTCAGTGCCTCATCAACCTGCTGTTTGGTTGGCAAACTGTTAATGCGGCCGTTAAATGTGCCATTCGGCGGACTATGGCTTGAACCATTGTCGCCTATCATACCTAATATCACGGTGTTATCCAATTGCCCAATATCTTTCAGGTAATGAACGATCCGGCCAAATTCATAATCGGCCTGGGTTAGCATGGCGGCAAATATCTCCATGTGTTTAGCGTAAAGCCTCTTCTGTTCCGTTGTCAGGCTATCCCATGCGGGCACGGTCGGGTCGCGGTCGGGCAGGATAGCGTCTTTCGGAATTACACCCAGCGCCTTTTGTCTTTTAAATACTTCTTCGCGGTACCAATCCCAGCCTTTGTCAAACTTTCCCTTATACATGTCGCGGAATTGCTTATCAGCCTGGTGGGGCGCATGGATGGCCCCGGTGGCGAAATACAGGAAGAAAGGCCTGTCTGGTGCGGTCGAACGCTGATCGGCAATGTATTTGATCGCCTTATCGGCAAGCAGCGTGCTTACGATCTTGGTATTAGGCTCAATATCCGCTATACGGGTATCTTCATAAATGTTCGGGTGATACTGATCCGTGTGACCTAAGTGCCAGCCAAAAAAGTGATCGAAACCCTGTCCCGTTGGCCACCGGTCAAAAGGCCCCGATGGTGTGATCTCATTAAGCGGTGTTAAGTGATATTTACCTACCGCAAAAGTGTTATAATGATTCTCATGCAGTATCTGGGCGATAGTCGCTTTGTCAGGAGGCATCCTGGCATCATAGCCGGGGAAGCCCAGAGCGCTGTAATTGAAATAGCCCATATGTACCGAATGATGGTTCCGGCCGGTCAGCAATGCTGCGCGGGTTGGGCCGCAAATGGCGGTGGTGTGAAAATTGGTAAACCTAACGCCATTGTTAGCCAGGCTGTCGAGAATTGGCGTCTGCATCAGCCCGCCAAAGGCGCTTGATGTACCATAGCCGGCATCATCTATCAGGAATATGATCACATTGGGCGCGCCTTTAGGCGCATGGGGTCTTTCTGGCCACCATTCCTGCGATTCGCTGTAGGTTTTGCCGATCTTACCTCTGAATGCTGTATCGTCCTGGGCTTTGGCGTATTGAAAAATGCTCAAAACCGACAACACAGCAGCCAGTAAGCGGCGTTTTAAGTGTTTTGTTCTGGTTTTTGTTTTCATGAGAAAATTTGATCGTTTATAATGCTTGATTATTAATTCCATCCGGGGTTTTGCGTCAGGCTAGGGTTGACGTTTATCTCAGCCTGCGGAATAGGGAACAGGTTGTCTTTATCGCTTATAGCCGCAGCCTTTGCCGGTACCTTTTTCACAGATTCCACCAAGCGCCCTGTCCGTACCAGATCGAACCAGCGCTGTCCTTCCTGTACAAATTCCCAACGGCGCTCACGGTAAACTGAATCGCGGAAATCGGATTGAGAAAGGCCCGGTGTCAGATCAGGTAGCCTGGCCCTTTCGCGTACCTGGTTAATGGTACCATAGGCATCTATTGTGGGGCCTGATAGCTCATTTACAGCCTCTGA
>JBQCEA010000401.1:0-2562 GCA_051960695.1 Mucilaginibacter sp.
TCACTCAACTCTCTCCTTTAGGAGAGGGTTTTTAACTTAAATCAAAATAATAGTCTTCCCTTCTGGGGAGTAAGGAGGAGTAATGTTAAAAAACTATTTCAAGATCACTTTTCGTCGCTTACAAAGAAGCCGGCTATACACGTTGATCAATCTTTTTGGCTTAACCGTGGGTATTGCCAGCTGCGTACTCATCGGTTTATTTATTATTAACGAGCTTAACTACGACCGCTTCAATACAAACGCCGACAGGATAGTGCGGATGACCATGCAGTATGGTGAAGGCGGTACCCAAAAATTCCCGCTCACAGGTACTAAAGCGGGGCCGCAATTACAACGTACATTTCCGCAGGTAGAATCCTTTGTGCGATTGATCAATAGCAGCCCGGTTGTAAAGAACGGCGACATTATGTTCAATGAAAGCAGGTTTCTGTATGCTGATTCATCATTCTTTAAAATATTCTCATTTAAGTTATTACGTGGTAACCCTAAAACAGCGTTGAATGCGCCGCATAAAGTGGTCATTACCGAAAATATGGCCAAAAGGTATTTTGGGAATACCGACCCAATTGGAAAAACGTTGAATGTTAATCGTTATAGTGCGCCTCAGGATTTCGACGTAACAGGTATAATACAGGACGCACCCGAAAACTCGCAAATAAAATACGATTTTATCGCCTCATTTATGTCGTTGTCTGTATCCAAAAGTGAGGAATGGTGGACAGCTAATTATACTACTTACCTATTACTGAAAAATAAAGATCAGTTGCCTGCTTTTCAGCAGCAGCTTAATACCTATATGCATGGCATAAGCAAAGGTGAGTTAAAGCTGGCTGATAATAGCCCCCTGTTATATAATCTTGAGCCATTGCTTTGGGTGCACTTACACTCGCAATTAGGTGGCCTGGAACCAGGCGGCAGTGCAACAACCGTTTATATTTTGGGCATTATCGCTTTATTGATACTGGTAATCGCTTGTATCAATTATACCAATCTGGCTACCGTACAATCAAGTGCAAAGAGTACCGAGATAGGGATACGAAAGGTTTTGGGTGCACAGCGTCATCAGTTGTTCAGCCAGTTTATGGGGGAATCCTTTCTGCTTACGTTTGTGGCATTGGCAGTGGCGGTTGGTTTGTCCGTTGTTCTGTTACCATATTTCAATCAACTGACAGGGAAAGAACTGAGCTTTGGTTCATTGTTGCAACCGCTGCCGATACTGACACTTGCAATGCTTTGTGTCCTGATCGCATTTGCATCGGGAGGTTACCCGGCGTTTGTGCTTTCCAATATCAAGCTAATAAACATATTGAAGTCGGGCGTAAAGCTAACTTCTTCTGGAGGCATTTTCCGTAAAGCGCTCATTGTGTTCCAATTTACAGTATCGGTTTGCTTAATTGTAGCCACCATCATCGTACTACAGCAATTGAATTACATTCATAAAAAGGATCTGGGCTATGATAAGGATCATGTTATTGTTTTATCGATGGATCATTACGCCCATGAACATTATGAAGCCATTAAGAACGAGATAAGCCTGCTGCCGAATGTACTAAGTTTAAGTGGCGCCAATGCCGAACCGGTATTAGTGCAATGGGGCGATGGCATCACCGCTGATAACGGGCATGGTAAAACTAACCTGGATATTGTCGCACTTCCATCAGACGTAAATTTCATTAAAACAATGAACATGAAGATCATTGCCGGAACAGATTTTGTACCGAATGATTTCAAGCTAATGGATACCACCGATAAAGGGAAAAATTTTAGATACTCCTTTATCCTGAATGAAACGGCTGCCCGCAACCTCGGCTGGACACCGGAACAGGCAATTGGCAAAACCATCGAAAAAGGTAATCCCGGGATAGTAAAGGCAGTCATCAAGGATTTTAATTTCGCATCTCTGCATCAGCCTATTGGTCCAATGATGCTTTTTCTGGATACCACGTTCACTAATTATTATTTCGTGAAGGTTACTGGTAAAAATATACCTGCAACGTTGCAATCATTACAAAAACTTTGGAAAGAACGGGTTCCTACCATGCCTTTTGAATATCGTTTCCTGGATGATGCTTATAACAATATGTACAAGACCGAACAAAAAACATCAGCTGTTTTCAGCACATTTTCAACGTTGGCTATTTTGCTGGCTTGCATGGGCTTATTTGCCCTGTCGGCCTTTGCTACATTGCAGCGTACAAAAGAAATAGGTATCCGGAAAGTCCTGGGTGCGCAGGTAACCAACATTGTGCTGCTGATAGCTAAAGATTTTCTGAAACTAACCCTGATCGCCGTTTTAATAGCTGCACCATTAGCCTGGTATTTTATGCACCGTTGGCTTCAGGATTTTGCTTACCATATTCAAATACAATGGTGGGTATTTGCATTGGCTGGAGTGGTATGTGTGCTGATAGCCTTTGTTACGGTTAGCATGCAATCGGTCAAGGCGGCATTGGCAAATCCTGTTGATAGTTTGCGTTCCGAATAAGAGATCATAACTAAAGACCAGAAATTGGTTGATGTTTCAAAATAGTGTAACGTTTTTTCCCGGAACGTAGTCTTTAT
>JBQCEA010000402.1:0-2448 GCA_051960695.1 Mucilaginibacter sp.
CATTTTCTATCATTATCAGATACATGATCTGCTAACGGGTGCTTATATCATCGGCGCTACAGGTTTAGTAAACGGAATCCTTGGCTTTTACATGATCAAAAAAGGTAGAGCATTGCGTTCCATTACCATTGAGGCCGACGGAAAGCACCTGATAACAGATATGGTAACCAGTGTTGGCTTAGTTGCCGGCTTATTACTAATCTACTTTACCCAAATACTGATATTGGATAGTGTGTTATCAATTATGGTAGCATTATATATACTGTTTACCGGTTATAAATTAATACGCAGATCGGTTTCAGGATTGATGGACGAAGCTGATTTTGCTATTGTAAGCGAAGTTTTAAGGATACTGAACGATAAGCGCAGGCCAGAATGGATCGATTTCCATAATCTGAGGGCGCAGCGATATGGTCATGAGTTGCACATTGATTGCCATATGACCTTACCAAATTACTTTGACCTGAATAAAGTACATGCTGAAGTATCACTGGTGGATAAGATCGTTAATAATGAGGCTAACATAAAAACCGAATTCTTCATTCACGCCGATCCGTGTTTGCCTTATTGCTGCCACTATTGCAGTATGCCTAATTGTCCTATTCGTTCAGAACCGCAGCGAACTACTATCACATGGACAATGGAAAACATTACAAGGAACAAAAAACACTACGAATAATGTACGGATTTAATGTGCGTGTTTATGGATTGCTGATCAACGAGCTTAACCAGGTACTGATAAGTGATGAGCAGGAGTACGGCATGCAGTTCAGCAAATTCCCTGGCGGTGGATTAGAATATGGAGAAGGGTTAATAGATGGCCTTAAACGTGAATTTGTTGAAGAATGTAACGTGGAAATTGAGGTGCTGAGCCATTTTTATACCACAGATTTCTTTGTTAAATCAGCGTTTAATGACACGCAGGTCATCAGCATTTATTATAAGGTGAAGAACTTGTCGCCGTTGAATATGATGTTTAAATCGGTACAGTTTGATTTTGATGGCGAAGGAGACGTGCTGCAATCGTTCAGGTGGATCAGCCTTTCCGAACTGCGGGAAGATGATATGACATTTCCTATTGATAAACATGTAGTAAAACTTTTATTGAATACTTTATGAACTTGGTAGAAAGGGATTTAAGTGTTGTATGGCACCCATATACCCAAATGAAAACGGCATTGCCGCACGTGCCGATTGTAAGCGGAAAGGAGGCATGTTTATATGATGAAAATGGTAAATGTTATATAGATGCGGTATCATCGTGGTGGGTAAACATACACGGTCATGCAAATCCTTATATCGCTCAAAAAGTATCAGAACAGCTCAATAAGTTAGAGCATGTGATATTCGCCGGCTTTACACATGAGCCTGCAGTTACGTTGGCCGAGCGATTGCTCAAGATACTTCCCGAAAACCAGGCAAAAGTGTTTTACTCCGATAATGGTTCAACTGCGGTTGAGGTTGCCATAAAAATGTGCTTGCAATACTGGCATAACCAGGGAATTGAGCGTACGAAGATGCTTGCATTCAAGAATGCATATCATGGCGATACATTTGGCGCAATGGCTGTAAGTGGTCGCAGCGCTTTTACTGCTGCGTTTGAAAATCTGCTTTTCGAAGTGGAGTTTATTGATGTGCCCGATGCTAATAATATTGAAAATCTCAAATCTCATATCTCAAGTCTTAAATCGGAGCTGGCTTGCTTTATTTTTGAACCCTTAGTGCAGGGATCTGGTGGTATGCTGATGTACGAAGCCAAGTACCTCGATCAATTGATGAAGCATTGCCGTAATGAAGGCGTTTTAACAATTGATGATGAGGTTTTTACAGGATTTGGTCGAACTGGGAAACCTTTTGCCTGCGATTACCTGGATACAAAACCGGATATTATGTGTTTTTCGAAAGGACTTACAGGAGGCACTATGGCTATGGGATTAACAACCTGTACGCAGCAGATATATGATGTTTTCCTTTCAGACGACCGTTTGAAAACCTTATTTCATGGTCATTCATATACCGCTAACCCGGTAGCTTGTTCGGCGGCATTAGCGAGTTTGGACTTATTTCTTGATGAATCGACCGAAAAAAATATTAAACGAATAGCTGGTAACCATAGCCGGTTTGCGTTAAAGATCAAAGATCATCCGCGTATCAAGACAGTCCGACAAACCGGGACTATTATCGCTATGGAATGGGAAACAGGGTCGGGAACATCTTATTTTAGCTCATTACGCGACAGGTTATATCAATATTTCCTTGATGCCGGTATTATTTTGCGTCCCCTGGGGAACGTATTATATATTTTACCGCCATATTGCATCACCGATGATCAGCTGAACTATATTTACAGCAAAATTGAAACCGCGCTTGAAGAACTATGAAATTTGATGAATTGCTGCCGCTGATTATTAAAGATAATGATGTACACGCCCGTTGGCTGAATACTTT
>JBQCEA010000403.1:0-7242 GCA_051960695.1 Mucilaginibacter sp.
GCTAACTATTACTGGTATTTTGATGTGGCCATGATAGTTGGTTTTATAGTTGTATTTCTGTTTGTGGCACCGCATATCAAGGAACATAACTATATCGAAAATCCGGAAGAGAACAGTGCTGATCAGAACAAAATAATTGCGGACACGGATAATTTGTAAATTTACCAGACATTTACCCTGATTATAAATTTTCACGCAATTGATTAATACGTTATTTTTGCGTGCTTAAATTTGTATTAATTTTACCTACTGCCCCCGTGCCCGACAGCATAGTTATTATACCTACTTATAACGAGATTGAAAATATTGAGCGTATCATCCGCAAAGTATTTTCGATCGATCATGATTTTCATATACTCATTATTGATGATGGCTCTCCCGACGGAACTCCTGCGGTAGTCAAAAAACTGCAACAGGAATTTACTGGGCGGCTCTTTATTGAGGAACGCGCCGGGAAACAGGGCTTGGGGACCGCTTATATTCATGGTTTTAGATGGGCAATAGCACATAACTATGACTATATATTCGAGATGGATGCAGATTTTTCGCATAATCCCGATGACCTGTTGAAACTACGCCAGGCTTGTGTTGCTGGTGCCGATGCATCTGTTGGCTCAAGATATATCAAAGGCGTAAATGTGGTTAACTGGCCCATGAGTCGTGTTCTAATGAGTTACTTTGCTTCGGTATACGTACGGTTTATAACAGGAATTGATATTCGGGACTGGACAGCAGGTTTTATGTGTTACAGGCGCAAAGTTTTAGAAACCGTGCAACTGGACAAAATCAAGTTCGTGGGTTATGCTTTCCAGATAGAAATGAAGTACACCACCATTAAGCATGGTTTTAAGATTGATGAAGTACCTATCATTTTTACCGACCGTACCGAGGGCACATCCAAAATGTCGACCAGCATTTTCCGCGAAGCTGTGTTCGGTGTGATCCAGATGCGGGTAAACGCCATGTTCCGGAAGTACCCTGAAGGATGATCAATTTCGAATATCGGATTTTCGATTTCGAAGTCTCACAAAGGTTAACTTTCAAGGTTCTAAATCCGAAATTGAACATTCGAAATCCGAAATAAAAAACTAATTTCGTTGGCATGAACGAGCATCTCGACCCTGGCCGCGAACGCCTCTCATCTACCGAGCGTGATATTGAAAAAGTACTTCGTCCACAGGCTTTTGAGGATTTTACAGGTCAGCACAAAATATTAGCCAACCTGAAAGTGTTCGTTCAGGCTGCCCGGCAACGAGGTGAGGCGCTTGATCATGTACTGCTTCATGGCCCTCCGGGATTAGGAAAGACCACCCTATCGCACATCATTGCCAATGAAATGGGTGTGGGTATCAAGATCACCTCAGGCCCAGTGTTAGACAAACCCGGTGATCTGGCGGGTTTGCTCACCAATCTTGAAGCTGGCGATATCCTTTTTATTGACGAAATACACCGCTTAAGTCCACTTGTCGAAGAGTACCTCTACTCTGCTATGGAAGACTTCAAGATCGATATTATGCTGGAGACCGGACCCAATGCCCGCTCCGTACAATTATCCTTAAACCCGTTCACTTTGGTTGGGGCAACCACCCGTTCAGGCTTGCTGACAGCACCATTACGCGCCCGTTTCGGAATTAATGCAAGACTTGAATACTATGATGCTAAATTACTGACAAACATAGTCTTAAGATCAGCATCTATATTAAGAACTCCCATAAGTGATGAAGGTGCATTTGAGATCGCACGCCGTAGTCGCGGTACACCGCGTATTGCGAATGCATTGCTTCGCCGCACCCGTGACTTTGCTCAAATTAAAGGTGAAGGCCACATCGATACCGCCATCGCCAGCTATGCATTAAATGCCTTAAACGTTGACGAGCATGGACTGGACGAAATGGACAATAAGATATTACTGACCATCATCGACAAATTTAAAGGCGGCCCTGTTGGTTTAAAAACCATTGCTACCGCCGTTGGGGAAGATGAAGGCACCATTGAAGAAGTTTACGAGCCATTCCTGATACAAGAGGGTTTCCTGATGCGCACAACACGCGGCCGGGAAGCTACAGATAATGCCTATAAACATCTGGGAAAACCCAGGTCAGGCGGTGCGCCAACTTTGTTTTAAAATGCTGTAGGCAATAAGAGCTTGCCGTGGGTCTTTTATCTGCACAGACTAAATCATAATAAACCAATAATGAAAAAAATATTTCTGGTATTTACACTGATCCCATTTTTATCCTATTCACAAGTTAAAAAGACCGAATCCCTGAGTGATTATATCAATCCGCTGATGGGAACAGATTCTAAATACGAACTCTCAACCGGTAATACCTACCCTGCCATTGCTCTGCCATGGGGCATGAACTTCTGGACGCCGCAAACCGGCAAAATGGGCGACGGCTGGCAGTACACTTATAGCGCCAACAAGATCAACGGTTTTAAACAAACGCATCAGCCATCACCGTGGATGAATGATTACGGGCAATTTGCTATTATGCCGGAAACAGGCCACCTGAAAGTGACCCAGCATGGCCGCCAAAGCTGGTTCTCACACAAAGCCGAGATCGTGAAACCCTATTATTACAGTGTTTACCTTGCAGATCATGATGTAACAACGGAGATTACGCCAACAGAGCGCAGTGCACAGTTTAGGTTTACCTTTCCAAAAAGCGACAGTTCATTTATCGTGATCGATGCCTTTGACAGAGGTTCTTATGTAAAAATTATTCCCTCAGAAAACAAGATCATTGGTTATTCAACCAAATATGCCCGCGGGCCCTTGCCAAATTTTAAGAATTACTTTGTGATCTATGTAAATAAGCCGATAACCGTTTATCATACCTTCAGCGATAGCACCATGACCGATTCGCTTGCTTTACATGCAAAACATGCCAGCGCAGTTATCGGCTTTAAAACCCAAAAAGGTGAAGTAGTTCATATGCGTGTGGCATCGTCATTTATCAGCCTGGAGCAAGCTGAACTGAACCTGAAACGTGAGCAAGGCAATGACAGCTTTGCAGTGACCGAACAAAAAGCAAAAGATGTTTGGGAGAAAACTTTGAACCGTGTAGTTGTTGAAGGCGGCACCATTGATCAGAAACGTACTTTCTATTCTTGTTTATACCGGATGCTTTTCTTCCCGAATAAACTCTATGAGATCAATGCAAAAGGCGAGCGCATACACTATAGCCCCTACACCGGAAAGACCGAACCCGGCTATATGTTTGCCGGAACAGGTTTCTGGGATACATTCAGGGCGTTGTATCCTTTCCTGAACCTCGTTTATCCTTCTATCAATAAAGAAATGCAGGAAGGCTTGATCAATGATTATAAAGAAGGTGGCTGGCTACCCGAATGGTCGAGCCCTGGATATTCTGATGTAATGGTTGGTAATAACTCGGCTTCCGTTGTGGCCGAAGCTTATCTGAAAGGTCTACGAGGATATGATATTGAAACGTTATATAAAGCGTTGATTCATGGAGCAAATAACGAAGGCCCGAGAGCTACCGGCCGTAAGGGAGTTGAATATTACAATAAACTCGGTTATGTGCCTTATGATGTAAAGATCAATGAAAATGCAGCCCGCACACTGGAGTATGCTTATGACGATTTCGCCATCTATGAATTAGGTAAAGCACTGGGCAAGCCAAAAAGCGAGATCGATATCTACAAAAAGCGTAGCATGAACTATAAGAATTTATTCGACCCTTCAACCGGCCTGATGCGTGGCAAAAACAAAGATGGTTCATGGGAAACCCCTTTCAATCCTTTTAAATGGGGTGATGCTTTTACTGAAGGAAACAGCTGGCATTATACATGGGGCGTTTTTCATGACATACAGGGATTAATCAACCTGATGGGCGGCAAAAAGCAGTTCGTTGCCAAACTGGATTCGGTATTTACCCTTCCGCCGATATTTGACGACAGCTACTATGGCGAAGTAATACACGAAATACGTGAAATGCAGATAGCCGATATGGGGCAATATGCTCATGGCAATCAGCCTATACAGCACATGATATACTTATATGATTATGCAGGTGCGCCATGGAAAGCGCAATATTGGGCACGCGAAACGATGAACCGCATGTACAAAGCAACGCCTGATGGTTATTGTGGCGATGAAGATAACGGGCAAACCTCAGCCTGGTATGTATTTTCAGCTTTAGGCTTCTACCCTGTTTGTCCGGCTGCAGGACAATATGTATTGGGTGCGCCGCTGTTTAATAAGATCACACTGAATTTGGAAAATGGCAAACAGGTGGTGATCAATGCACCTAAAAACAGTGCGGCCAATAAATATATTAGCGACATAACGTACAATGGCAAACCATACGACATGAATTACCTGGATCATAAAACTTTAATGCAAGGGGCTGTGTTTAATTTTGACATGTCGGCAACGCCAAATAAACAAAGAGGTACTAAAGACGCTGATTTCCCATATTCTTTATCCAATGAAAAGTAAACTACTGGCAATTATTGGCGCCATGATGCTTTGTGCAAACCTGGCATCGGCACAAAAACTAAAGGTATGCGTAGCGGGGCTAAACCATGACCATATTTATAACATTCTGAATGCCTATAAAAACGGACAAGTGGATATTATTGGCATCGCTGAACCTAATAAGGAATTGTGGGCAAAATATGGCAAGATATTCAATTTACCGGATGCTGTTTTTTATACCGACCTGAAAACGATGCTAAAGACCCAAAAACCTGATGCCGTTTTAGGTTATAATGCTGTGGCTAATCACGTAGACATTGTTGAGGTTTGTGCGCCGCTGGGCATACCGGTAATGGTTGAAAAACCGCTGGCAGCAACTTTAAGCCAGGCAAAGCGCATTGAAGAACTGGCCAATAAACATCATATTAAAGTACTCACTAATTATGAGACTACCTGGTACCCGTCAGGCAAATACATTTATGATGCAGTTTATAACGATAGTATAGGCCCGATCAAGAAAATGGTAGTCCATGATGGGCATCAGGGGCCAAAAGAGATCGGCTGCAGTAAAGAATTTTTAGCATGGCTCACCGACCCCGTGCTGAATGGAGCAGGTGCTTTAAATGATTTTGGCTGTTATGGCGCCGATCTGATGACCTGGTTCATGCATGGCCAAAAACCTATGGCTGTTACCGCAGTAACACATCAATATAAACCGGAAGAATATCCGAAAGTAGATGATGATGCGACTATTTTGGTTGAATATCCAGGCACTATGGGACAGATAGAAGCATCATGGAACTGGCCCTTCAGCATTAAAGATTTCGAAGTATTTGGCGAGCATGGATACTTGCATGCTTTAAATGGCACCGATATTGTTAGCCGTATGCGTGAGAATAGAAAAGGTTCGGCTAAAGCTGAGCCATTGCCGGCTCCCATTAATGATCCATTGGTTTACCTGGAAGCAGTATTACATAATAAACTTTCAGGAACAGACGATCAGGCATCGCTTAACTACAATATGATCGTGATGCAAATATTGGATGCGGCAAAACGGTCGGCGAAAGAAGGAAAACGGATAGTTTTATAAATCAGCCTATTGTTTAATTGTTGATAATTAACCTTTGTAAAACAGCTAATTATTCTAATTTCGCCGTTATAAAAAATACCCTTTATTATTATGTCAAAATTAACATCTGCTCTTATCGGTTTTGGACTCTTTGCTTCTGTTACAGCAAGCGCTGCAGGTCCAACACCTCAACAAATCAATAAAGCCGCTATTATGGCACGCAAACAAGTGCCTGTATTATGCTACCACCAGATACGCGACTGGAAACCGACCGATTCAAAAACTAATCGCGACTATATTATACCTGTCGCTGCTTTTAAAGCACATTTAAAGATGCTTGCAGACAGTGGTTACCATACTATCTTGCCTGATCAGCTCTATAATTACCTTACCAAAGGTACTCCGCTGCCCAACAAACCTATCATGCTGACCTTTGATGATACCGACCTGGATCAGTTTGAGATCGCACGCCCGGAAATGAAAAAATATGGGTTTAAAGGCGTGTTCTTTATCATGACAGTATCTATTGGCAAAAAGCATTACATGAGCGCTGCACAGATAAAACAGCTTTCTGATGAAGGCAATGTTATCGGCAGCCATACATGGAACCACAGCAACTTCAAAAAATTCCAGGGTAAAGACTGGGAAATTCAGTTAGATAAACCAACCAAAAAACTGGAAGAAATAACCGGAAAGCCAATTAAATATTTCGCTTACCCATTCGGTTTATGGAACGAGCAAAATTTGCCTGAATTACATAAACGCGGTTTTAAAATTGCTTTCCAATTAGCTGAAAAGCGTGACGCTAATGATCCGCTAATGACTGTTCGCCGTATTTTAGATAGCGGTTACTGGACAACCAAAACATTGAGCAACAGCATCAGGCATAGCTTTTAATTGAAGCATTTGTTTAATTAAATAATGGAGAATTTAAATAAGATTCTCCATTATTTGTTTTGGTATATATTTAACAATTCCATTGATGGTCATGCCTGTCAAGTTGCTTTGTGTGATCGCAACACCGCTCAGATCGCAATTCGTCAATGTGCTGCCATTTAAGTCACAATCTTCAAATCTTAACGGACGCTGCCGGGCTTTGGGATCATACATGGGATGATCTTTAGGCGGCATACCTATGTTATGTATAAATGCACCACCTAACTGCGCACCTTCAATTTCAAGATTACTCAGGTTAGCATTAATGATCCTGGTGTTGGTCATGGCTATATTGTTAAAGTAAGAATCGTTGAGCATAACGTTATTGCCACAATAACTTTGCATTCTTCTTTCAGTTCTATTTTTTCCATAATGGTGATTTTACCCAAATCTCCAAAAAACTACCGGTAAAATAACTGTGCAAAAATGACAAACTGAAGGTGTGTTTACGACATGCTTGCCAATTGAAAATATTGTGATACTGAAGGGAATAAATAGTCAAAGAAATCAACGATCATATTGCCTTTCTGAGGCAGGTTGGTTTCTTTGACCAGAAACGCTAAATTATAAGACATTCCGTGACGGTTTGTCTTTGGTTTTGGAAGATTCTTCTTCGGCAGGAGGTCCGGGTTCCCCGTTATCATTATCCGGAGTTACTGTTGGCACACGCTCCCTATCTGGTTTTTCCTGATCGGTTGATAGCTCTCCTTTTTCAAGGTAACTATCCCCATCCTTATTAGTGACCGAATCATCCTTATTTGTTATTTTTTCATCTTTAGGGACCATTTCT
>JBQCEA010000404.1:0-2241 GCA_051960695.1 Mucilaginibacter sp.
GCGGATGATCATGAACGCATGTACGCCAGCCACAGCAAACCCTGTTGCTGCAAACGCGGCAATAGACATGTGCAGTGCCTGCTCGAACCATGCCTGGTTGAACATGGCCTTCATAGGGTCGATGTGAATGTATTTTCCGTTCACGTAATCGAACCCTGCCGGACTGTTCATCCAGCTATTAGCCGCTACCACCAATATACCCGACAGGATACCACTAATACCCACAACAACTCCCGTAAACCAATGGAACCACGGATTAAACCGCTCCCAGCCATAAAGAAAGAAACCTAACGCAATAGCTTCGATGAAAAAGGCTGTACCTTCTAATGAAAAAGGCATCCCGAAAATAGGCCCGGCATGTTTCATGAAATTCGGCCACAGCAGGCCCAATTCAAATGATAAAACCGTACCTGACACCGCACCCGTAGCAAAAAAGATGGCAACGCCCTTACTCCAGGCTTTAGTGATGTTTTTATAAACAGGATCTTTGGTTTTGAGCCAATAAAAGTGGGCGATAGCCATAAAGAACGGCATCACCATGCCGATACATGAAAATACGATGTGGAAGCCTAAAGACAAGGCCATCTGCGACCGGGCGGCAATAAAATCATCCATAGTTAGCGACTTGGATCTGCAAAAAATTTGTTACACCGAAGATAGGCAACAATGAAAAAACAGCATCTCTGCGCCAGGTACAAATCGCAATTTATTTTGAATATAAATTGATCTATTACTGCGGCGAGGGTTGTTTAGATACTGATTTTTTACTATACCCTTTAATCAACCTTAGCTAAAACGACTTGATTTGATGTAAGATAGTTACGAAGCGTTACCAGTTTGTCTGTATTGATCAGATCTACGCCGCATTTTAAAAGTTCGTCCCAAACCGCCTTATTCTCAGGTGATGCCCACAACCTTACTTTTGAACCCAGGTGATGCGCAATGGCTATAAATTTACAAAGGCGCTGTTTTTGTACTTCTGGTATCGTTCCTTTACCATTCCAGCTCAACAGGCGCGAATATTTGCAGCTGGCCATAGTAAATACATTGGTGGTAACCGAATCGCGGGCTACGCTGCGCAGGTCTTCATCAATAAAGGCAAGGCGCTTTTGCTCATTTTCCAACAGCCTGTATGGTTTATGGCCCGATATCACAACCGTCACTGCCCGGTAAGTCACTTGTCCGTTATCATAGCTGGTCAGCATATCGCGGTATTTATCCAGTAAGCGCTCCAGTTCGAGATATGTATTATCGCTGCCCGTTTTCACATCGATCATCAGGATAACCGGCCGTAAGTAGTTGGTATAAACCCTTCCGCCATTTTCTATTACCCGGTCATGAAGTGGTTTCAGGTAAAGTTTTTCAAGCGTTTTTCCTTCCCTGAAGTATGGGCATACATGCGCTACAACCAATGCAGTGTCATGTAAAAAAACATCGGCTTCAATATTGGTAAACCCGTTATTGAGTGCATCATATAAAGGATGCTTATGCTTATAATCGTTATGAGCAAAGCCGTTGAGTAAGGGAGTGGATTGTGCCGAACATCTGAATTGATGAACCACTAATAAAACGACCACTAACAGTCTAAAATAACGGGTATCAATTTTCGCCGGCATTTCAATTGGGGTATAAACCGTACAACGCAAATTTCTAACTCAACTGTATCTCTATTTTAAAAAATCGGTTAAGAAATCCTTAAATGCAAGGCAGTTAATATTAACTTTTACGCAGGGGTTAGCGAAACGGTTAGGCGCGCAACAAAATTTAATCGAAATTTAATATGGCTTATTTGCGGGCATCCTGACCGCGTAACCTGCGTTCGATCCGTCTATCCGGAATAAACCATATTACGGCTACAGAAGCATATAGCGCCAGGGCGATAATTGGATTGAAAAACGCTGTTATAATACCTACTACATAAATACCAAGCGAAGCTTTGCCTTTCCAATCCTCTCCTAAAGCTTCGGCAAGGGCCGAGTTTTTCCCGCAATGGCTGGCCAATACATAGGCGAGTATGGTATACGAAATAGCGCACATGATCAGCACCGCGCCGTATGCAATAACTGTCCATTGCGAAAAATGATTGCTGCCCATCCAGGCAGTGGTAAATGGTATAAGCGATAACCAGAACAGCAAATTAAGATTCGCCCAAAGTGCTGTGCCTGTTATGGATTCGACCAGATAGAACAAATGGTGGTGGTTATTCCAGTAAAGGCCCACATTGACAAAACTGAGCAGGTA
>JBQCEA010000405.1:0-6317 GCA_051960695.1 Mucilaginibacter sp.
TCATCTATTGCCTTTGGGCGGAGAGCGTTTCACTACTGCCCCAAAAACATTTGAAAAGTTGTCTTTCTTATATGTTGGTACCTTAAATAACCGAAACATAATTGAGTGCGTAAAAGGTTTTCATGAATATCTTAAAACCCTTGCATCAATGGAATCGGCGCCTACGTTTACTGTTGTAGGAAATTCGCCCAATCATGAATTGGATGAGATAAAGGACTATGTGGCAACTCATAACCTTAGTAAAAATATTATCGTTGTTGGTGCGGTGCCATATAATCAGTTGAATAGCTATTTTGAAAATGCCAACATAGGTGTTTCGTACGTGCCTTTGCGCTCATATTTTGAATATCAACCACCGACAAAAACATTTGAATATTTGATTTCAGGGTTGCCGGTAATTGCAACTAACACTTATGAAAATAAAAGAATTGTAAAAGATAATGCAGGAATTTTAATAGATGATAACGTGGAGGCTTTTAAAGATAGTATCCATAAAACTTATCAGAAGAAAGATACTTTTGACAGTGAATCTTTGATAAAGATGTACGCCGAGTTTACCTGGGAGCGTATCGTGCATGAAAAATTTATACCCATGATTAATCAGTTAGCCTAATTAAATCACAAATATGACTATTGATATTATAGCTGGAGCCCGCCCCAATTTTATGAAAATTGCTCCAATTATTGAAGAAATACGTAAAGCAGCCTCAAAAGGTAAAAATATCCGTTATCGTTTGATTCATACCGGACAACATTACGATAAAAAAATGTCAGGTGATTTCTTTGAAGAACTTGGTATTCCAGAACCAGATCGGAATCTTGGAGCTGGCGGAGGCACACAAGCAGAGCAAACTGCTGCCATTATGGTTGGTTTCGAAAAAGAATTAATGGAAAATCCTGCCGATCTGGTATTAGTGGTTGGCGATGTTACGTCAACAATGGCATGTTCCATAGTGGCTAAAAAACTAAACACAAAAGTAGCACATGTTGAAGCCGGTATCCGTTCATTTGATCTGACGATGCCAGAAGAAATAAACAGGATGGTTACAGATAGTATCACTGATTATTTTTTCACTACTTCAGCAACAGCAAATTCGAATCTGAGAAAATCTGGTGTCCCTGATAATCGGATATTTTATGTAGGTAATACCATGATCGATACCCTTTTAAAGAACGAATCCCGATTCGTGAAACCACCAATATGGGATGCAGCGGGCTTGAAGGAAAAAGGCTACCTGGTTGTAACCTTGCACCGTCCGGCAAATGTAGATGCTGAGGAACAGCTACAAGAAACCATCCAGGAGATAGTTGATAGTACCAAAGGGCTTCCGATAGTGTTTCCTGTTCACCCACGTACCGCAAAAATATTAAGCAATGTTAGTTTAAATGCTCCTAATTTGCATTTAATCGAGCCGCTTTCATATCTCGAATTTAACTATCTGGTAAAATATTCAAAAGGTGTTTTAACGGATTCGGGAGGTATTAAAGAAGAAACCACGGTAATGGGAGTTCCATGTATAACGATGCGTAATAATACCGAGCGCCCTGAAACCTGCGACATTGGCACAAATGAATTAATTGGAACAGATAAGGCCGCAATTAGACCTTATATGGAAAAATTATTGTCTGGCAATTGGAAAAAGGGTCGTATACCAGAACTGTGGGATGGCAAAACCGCCGGGCGTATTATAGATGAATTATTGAAGTTGCCTGATTTGGCATAGTAGTTGTTTGTTAAATTTTAAAACAATTTATGTTTTTTAAGGTATTTAATAAATTGTTGTAAAATTAAACCTAAAAGAAATTTAAAAACCCCTATTTAAGAATAACAAAGTTGTGCCTGGTAAAAGTATAACATTATCTGGTTAACGTCTTTGACAGTTCCTTGATCTGTTTTTTTAACATATTAAACTATGATATTGCATCTTGAGCGTAAATTTACTACAGTAACGGAAACTTTTATAATCAACCAGATAAATGCGATCAATGATTTTGACGTGTCTGTATTCACGATCAAATTTTTGAATAATATCCCTGCTTCTGCAAAAATTCACTCATCGGAGGATACCGGTTTATTATCAAAAAAATTATTAAGTAAGCGGTCAAAATTATTTTTCGATAAGCTTATCCAGCAGGAAGGGCCTGAATTAATACACGCCCATTATTTAACCGACGCTACTTTTTTTCATCCTCTTACTAAAAAGTATAACATTCCAAAAGTTTGCTCATGTTACGGATATGATGTATCAAGTTTCCCGGTGAAATATGGATTTCTTTCAAAATATTACTTTAAAAGCGTTTTCAAAGAATATGATATATTTTTGGCAATGTCTGAGGATATGCGTAAAGACCTTGTCGATCTGGGTTGCCCGGACAAAAAAATCATTACACATTATCACGGTGTTAATACAGCCAGATTTGATATACCAAGGGCATATACCATAAGAAATGGTTGCTTTAATATTTTGACTGTTGGTAGTCTTGAGCCTAAAAAAGCACAGATGATCGTTTTAAAGGCCATTAAAAAGATCAGGGAAATGCATCCTGATATTGTTCTTAAGTATACCATGGTAGGAGACGGACAGATGCGGAGTAAACTGGAACAGTTTGTAGCTGAAAACAACCTTAGCGAGTATGTTTCATTTAGAGGCATAATTAAACACGGTCCGGAGTTTAATGAAATATTACAGAGTGCAAATGTGTTTATCCACCCCAGTACCGGTTTATATAAAGGCGATAAAGAGGGCATACCAGGCGCGATAGTTGAAGCTATGTCAAGCGGATTACCTGTTATTAGTACTTATCATGCCGGAATACCAAGTGTGATAGAGAATAACCAGACGGGCTTTCTATTTCAAGAGAATGACTGGGAAGCTATGGCAAATAAACTTATAAGCTTATATAAAGACGAAAAGATGCGTGAAGTGGTTGGAAAAAATGCTAAGAAATTTGCTTCAGAACACCTAGACCTTTTTTGTAAGGCAAAGGATCTGCAAAAAATTTATAGAAAATTACTGAAGACGGATATTACGGAAAAAGTGCTGCAGTAATAAAGTGGCTACAAAGACAATGCAGCGTATAAAATTTTTAAATTGCGCGCTATCATTTGTTAAACTAACGTTATCTTTAAGTAACTACTTAAACCACATTATCATTCCAACTATATGTGCGGCATTTTAGGTTCCATTAATGTACCCTTTAATACTTCTGCCCTGGATATTATTAAACACCGGGGACCTGATGACTTCGGATTAGAGAAGTATACCCTGGGTAATAATATCATACAGCTGAGCCAGCGCCGTTTGTCTATTATTGATCTTTCACCTGCGGGCCACCAGCCAATGAATTCAGAGTGTAATAACTATGCACTGATTTTTAATGGTGAGATATATAACCATCAGGAATTAAGAGCCAAATTACCCGCTAATATAAATTATCGCGGCCATTCTGATACCGAAACCATCCTTTACTATTTGAGAGAGTTTGGTATGGATGGTGTGAAAGATTTTAACGGAATATTTGCAATAGCTTTTCTAGATAAAATAAATAACAAGCTTTGCTTAGCTCGTGACCCATTTGGCGTTAAGCCCCTGTATTACTTTGAGGGAGAGGATAATACCCTGGCTTTTTCGTCTGAAATAGGCCCATTAAAAGCTCTGCTTCCTGAATATGGGCTTAATAAAGAGGCTCTGGCTACTCTGCTCAGGTTAAGATACAACCCATCTCCGGATACAATTTACGACCGTATTAAAAAAGTAAGGCCTGGCCATTATTTTGAAATTGACATGAGCGGTACAGAATTGGTAAAAAAACGCAATCCTTTTTTAGAGAAAGTACCTGTAAATGTGCATTATTCGGAAAAAGAGGATATAAAGCTTTATGGTACTAAGCTTGAAGAGGCTGTAAACAGGCAATTGCTATCTGATGTTGAAGTAGGGGTATTATTAAGCGGTGGTATAGATTCGGCAATGGTTGCGGCATTAGCGCAAAAGCACTCAAAAGACAAATTAAAAGCCTTTACAATTGGCTTTGAAAGTGAACAGGAAGAAGATGAAATTGCTAAAGCTGCCGAAACGGCAAGAATATTAGGTTTAGATCACCACTATAAACGAGTTACTTTTCTTGAATTTATTGATGTATTTAAGAAATGCGCTCACATAGTTGAAGAGCCCCTGGCTACTACATCAATGATCCCTATGTTCTATCTTTCAGAATTGGCATCAAAATATGTAAAAGTAGTATTAACAGGTCAGGGTGCCGATGAGCCGTTAGGGGGATATTTCCGTTATAAATCAGAATTAATACAAAATAGTATCCCTGGAGGTTTGCAAAAAACCATCTATAATTTGACACCTCTGTCAGTTATCCAGAACGAAAGGGTATTAAGAGGGATCAATGCATTTGGGATCAAGGATGATATTGAACGCTTTATATCGGAATATGAAATATTCAGCTGCGAGGAGATAAGGAAACTGATCTCTGTTTGTGAAAAAGAAAGTGCGCAAAAAATAGCCTATTTTTATGAACTGCTGGATTGTAAGGTGAAAAAATTCCCCGTAGAAAGGATGATGGCCCTGGATGCACGGATGAATTTATCAGATGACCTGCTCAATTATACGGATAAAATTACCATGCACTTTTCAATTGAGTGCCGTGTTCCGATGTTGGATATTGAACTTGTGAAATTTATTGAAACGCTGGATATTCAAAGAAAAGTAAATTTTAGAAAAGGCAAGATCATTCACAGACAATTTGCAAAGGAATTACTTCCGGCCGAGATCATTAACCGGAAAAAGAATAGCTTTCAATCGCCAACTAATTATTGGTTCAGAAATGAGATAGCTACGATAAAAGATATCTTGTTAATGGGTGGTACAAACTTTGCAAAGATATTCAATCAGCAATATATAGCAGAGATATTAAATCAACACCAAAAGGGGTACAACAAGGAAAAACAAATCTTCATGCTTTTAGGCATTTGTTTTTGTTTAAATGAATTTTAAGAGTAACATCGCTAAAGAAGGGCAATATAAATTTTCAATTAATAATTTTTAATCAGTTCAATAATCCTTGTCGGGATACGCTATTTTTTTGTTATGTTCGTTGGCATAACTTGAAAATGATCAGCTAAAGTTGGGTACCCGGACTCGTAATTAAATAATTTCATAGAGTTACCTGTTAAAGTAAAATGAATAAAGAAGTGTATCCTGTAAATGCTCCTACATTGGCTGAAGAAAAACCTAAACAGCCTGCACATACAAAAAAGCAAATTATCAGCTTGAACGGTTTGCGGGCTATAAGTATTCTGATAGTTATTGGGGCACATCTTCGGATACACAATTTCTTCCCTGAGACCAATAAAGCACTTAAGTATTTTGGGTTCATGTTTTTTAATGGACAGTTGGGTGTAAATGTGTTTTTTGTAATAAGCGGCTTTTTGATCACTACTTTATTGATCAGGGAAAGAGAAAGGTCGGGCACTATATCTTTAAAAAACTTTTATGCACGCCGCGCCTTCAGGATATTCCCGGCATATTACTTTTTGCTATCGGTATATTTTGTATTGCAAATTTTAGGATATATGCACTTTAAGCCTGTAGAGTGGCTAGTAAACGTTACTTATACAAAACAATTCTTCCCTTCCGGTGATGACTTTGCAGGCCACTTATGGACACTTTCTGTTGAAGAGGTATTTTATTTGGTATGGCCTTTTATTTTTATGAAGAGCGGAAAATACTCTGTTCGTATAATACTTGTGCTGATAGGGTGTGTAGTAGTCGGTCGTGTTATAAACTTCGATTATACTTATCCAAGACTCACAAATACAATTTTTACAACAGGTGATTCATTATTAATAGGTTGTCTGTTTGCGATTAAACGAGATCAAATTGAAGCCTGGATAGTTAAAAGAGGCAAGTGGATGTACGCTCTGTTTCCAGGAGTAATACTTTGCGTTATGGTGTATAATTACTTCTATCATCTGGATTCACCAAATGGTGGTTATAGGAATGCATTTTGGCTGGCGCAAGTGGTTTTGCCGGTATTGTACAGTTTGATCGGCAGCCTTGGGTTAATAACTAATTTACTTATCGGTACAATAATTATTTATTCGATCAGAGTTGCTACCCTGTGGTCAAGATTTCTTAACCTGTCGGTCATGGATTATATCGGGCGGTTATCATACAGCATCTATTTGTGGCAGCAATTATTTACCCAGGATCATCCTTTTCTTCACCAGTTTCCATTGATATTGATACTGGTATTTATTTTTGCGACGGCATGTTTCTCGCATTACATCATAGAAAAACCATTTCTGC
>JBQCEA010000406.1:0-3349 GCA_051960695.1 Mucilaginibacter sp.
CCTTTCACGCTTAAATTCATTTGCTAATTTCAGTTTTAATTCCTCGTAAGCTCTGGCGGTGTCAGGGTGCTTGATTAAATAATCTCTAAAAAGTATCCGGTCCCAGATTGGATGATCTTTTGGGCCCGCATGGATGTGATAGGTTTGATCTTTAGGGCTGTATATATTGTATCCTTTTACAAAAACCATATGGGAATGAGTGCCTTCATTTTGCCAATTGAAATCATAACCCAAAATCTTCATTTGCTGGATGAGCTTTTGGTTTTTCATTTCCTCAAATTCCACTTCCATTATGATGTCAATAGTATCTTTAGCTTGAAGTCCGGGTACGGAGGTGCTCCCAAAATGTTCTATCCTTGAAAATAGGTCTGGTTCTAAAATATCCGTAATTAGCTTTTTCTCTTTTTCATATAATTCAGGCCAGTTGTTATTATAAAGACAGATTTCAATTGGAAAAAGACACCCTATTTCTTCTTTGGTTAAATCATGTAAAGTTTTCGGCTTCATTTTTAACAATAATAGACTTTAGGCTGCTTGTGTACAAATATCAGATAGTTAATATTGCTAAATATCACTTAAGTTAAAATTTTTTAATTTGCAACTGATGATCCGCAATAAACAAAATCCGTTAATGCATGCTATCCTTCATGTCTACACTCAATGGCTCATCAAAAAAACATTCAATAAGCTCTCATTCAATCCAATTGAGATCAATAAAGACCGGTCGGTATTATTAATAGCAAATCATTTCAGTTTCTGGGACGCGCTGATCCTTTATCGCGTTAATCATTTATTATTCAAGAAGAAATTTCATGTAATGGTGCGCGAGGATACAACTTTGCATCTGCATTCGCTTAAGTACGGTGGCGCTTTTTCGGTAAATAAAAAGTCGAGAGATATGCTGGAATCACTTAATTATGCTTCCGAATTGTTACATGACCCTCAAAATTTGGTGCTTATATTTCCACAGGGTAAATTGCATTCTAATTTTGTAGAAAATGTGAACTTTGAGAAAGGCGTCATGCGTGTTATTGAACATGCAGGCGTTCAGTTCCAGGTAGTATTTGCCGCCACATTCATTCAATATTTCCGAAGCAAAAAACCCGATATTACCATTTACCTGGAAAAAGAAGGGCATGAAGGAAAAACTTTAGCAGAGCTGCAGGATGATTACCGGCAGCTTTACGTTAGGGCAAAAAAAGAACAAACCGAAATAACGATATAAAGTGTTTATTGCGATCTACGTTGTCTTTATCTTCCTGATACTGCGTTTCACAGTAACGCTCTTTAATTTTATTTCCGATCCAAAGCTACGGCGTGTTAACAGGCCTTATTCTGAACTGGTTTCTGTGCTCATCCCCGCACGAAATGAAGAAAGCAATATCATCAACCTCCTGGAATCGATCCAAAAACAGGATTACCAGGATTACGAGGTGATCATTTTAGATGACGACTCTACAGACCGCACTTACGAGCTTTGCGCCGAATTTGCGAATAAACACACCGCATTCAAGGTTATTAGGGGGAAAGAGCTGACCGGACAGTGGCTGGGTAAGAATTATGCCTGCCATCAGCTGGCGCAGCATGCCAAAGGCAACTATTTTCTGTTTTTGGATGCCGATGAACAGGTTTATAATGGGCTGATCAATAGTGCTGTACATCGGATGAAGTTCCGCAAGCTGGGGCTGCTGAGCCTTTTTACCGATCAAAAGATGTTAACCCTTGGTGAAAAGCTGGTAGTGCCGCTGATGCATTATATATTATTGAACCTGCTGCCATTGCGTTTGGTATTTCTCACTAAAAACCCAGCATTCTCAGCAGCCAGCGGTCAATTTATGTTATTTGATGCCGATAGTTACCGCCAATACCAATGGCACAAATTAGCTAACGACAAAGTAGTAGAGGACATCGAGATCATGAAGCAGGTAAAGGCTGCAGGGCTAAACGGCGAAAGTTTGCTGGCAAACGGAATGGTAAGCTGCCGGATGTACACCGGCTATGAGAACGCTATCCAGGGCTTTGGCAAGAACTTCCTGGCCGCATTCAATTATAATGTTTTCAATTTTATCGTCTTTCTTATCCTGGTTATCGGCGGCCCGTTATTGATATTAACTACCTTAAGCCCCAACCTGGTAATGTTAATGGCCGGCTTAATTATCCTTACACGCATCATGATCTCGTTATCATCCGGTCAGAATGCCTTTCGCAATGTAATATTGCATCCTTTACAAATGCTGAGTATGGTATTGATCGCTTTTTCAGCTATCCAGAAATATCTTACTAAAACAACCGAATGGAAAGGCCGGAAAGTATAATGCCATCCAATTCGCTGACCGAGAAATATGTTTTGAGCGAGAAACAAGCCATTAAGCTGATCATCATTTTTCATGCAGTAGGGCTCATCGGCTTTATTACACCTATCCTTCAACCTATATTTCTGAAGCTGGTGCCATGGCATTTGATGTTCATGTTCATTATTATCTTTCTTAGACACCGCGATCTGAGCAAGAAATTCCTTTTTTACATCATTACCATATTTATCATTGGTTATGCTGCCGAATGGACCGGAGTTAACCGGCACCTGCTTTTCGGCAATTACAGTTATGGAAAAACATTGGGAATCAAGCCAACAGGCGTACCGCTCATTATAGGCATCAATTGGTTTTTGCTGACTTACTCGGCGGGCGCTTTAATGCAAAGGATTCGTGTCAACCTATTAGTAAAGGTCATTTTAGGTTCTGCCGTGCTGGTTCTATTGGACCTGCTGATAGAACCTGTAGCCATCCGGTTCGATTACTGGCATTGGGTGGGTAGCGCTGTACCATTGATGAATTATGTATGCTGGTTCGCGGTGAGTTGTATAATGCTGGTGATATTTGAGATTTTCAGTTTCAAATATCAGAATAGAGCGGCTATTGTACTCCTTGTTGTCCAGTTTGTGTTTTTCCTGGCTTTGGATTTAGTCAG
Organism: Mucilaginibacter sp.; assembly: GCA_051960695.1. Lineage (GTDB taxonomy): Bacteria > Bacteroidota > Bacteroidia > Sphingobacteriales > Sphingobacteriaceae > Mucilaginibacter. The sequence continues at coordinate 2,968 of JBQCEA010000406.1, forward strand.
CTAAAAAACAATGCAATCCTAAAAATTTGCAGTAAATTTGCACCATCATGGGCGAGTACAATTTAAAGGTAACCATTGACCAGGATTCGGGCTTTTGCTTTGGGGTAGTGTATGCGATAGATATGGCTGAGGAAATACTGGAAGAGGACGGCTACCTGTATTGCCTAGGTGATATTGTGCATAATGACGAAGAAGTTGAGCGCCTGAAAGCCAAAGGTCTGCGCATCATCAATCATGAGGATTTGAAGACCCTGCACAACGAAAAGGTGCTTATCCGCGCACATGGCGAAGCTCCGGAAACCTACAAGCTGGCATTGGAGAATAATATTATGCTCATTGATGCCTCTTGCCCGGTGGTGTTAAAGCTGCAAAACCGGATCAA
>JBQCEA010000407.1:0-2881 GCA_051960695.1 Mucilaginibacter sp.
TCTTACAGTCAAGCGACTGCATTACGAATAGTAAATCAGCCGATGATGTTGACCAACAGAAACAAGAGCAACTTCAACGAGAAGGTTCGTCCGAAATTGGTATGCCTGCAATTCATAATTTCACCGAAAAGAAAATGGTAAAAATGCTATATGAATTGAGGGATAACCCTAATCTCATTAACTACGCTTACCTATTTTCAGAAGTAAGTGGCAAGTACACTTTTTTTGGAAAATGCGTTGGTTACGGCATTCCGTATTCTACTCAATTTAGTAACCCGGAAAAGGTTGAACAAGAGTATACATCTTCATACGGAACACTTCCACAGGCTGAGCCTAATGGTTTATTTATGCCAGCTTCATCAGACGGGACATGGTTAATGATGGTTGGCCCGGATAATAAGCCAACGCCTGTATATGTAGAGCCAAAAGTAATTGTTTCACCATTTAAACTTTCGGAATAATGAAAACCACACTTTCGATAATAGGTGGCTTATTTGCCTTAATTATATTAGGTTGGGTGTTGCAGGCTAATGATTATATAAACTTTAAGTTTTGGGCGCCAAAATATGAGGATGCAAGACGGAATATTTTTGAGAATACCCAAAGCTATGTTCAAGGCAAAATACAAGATCTGAGTAATTATAAATTACAATATGATAAAGACACATCTATGTCCGACAAAGAGGCTATTAAATCAGTTATTCAGTCGCAATTTGCCAACTTTGACATTTCTAAGTGCCCGGATGGGTTGAAGCCATTTTTACAAGAATGTAGAGGATATTAACCATGAAGTACTTATTAACTCTTATTCTCGCCCTTATAGTATCGGCGGGGATGGCGCAAAAACCAGCAAGTACAGGCATTGTTGCGGACAGTGAATTATTGTCCACTGACAGTTTATCGAAACTAAGTTTCGGTGCTTTACCTGTCCACTTTGACACCTATTCGTTATTAACGATTAATCAGCACTATCAATTTAAGTGTGAGGCAAAAAATTGTTATTCGCTAATCATTCAAAACTCTTTTAAAGTGGGCCTCCCTGATACTATTGGTAATACAGTTATTTATGTTAAAAAATCACAATTAAGATGGCTAAACGATAGTACAGCAATTGTAAATGCCATTAGTTTAAAAACACGTTAAAATGAAAAAATCCCTATTATCCATTGCGCTATTGTGCGCAGTATCGCTATCCGTTAGCGCACAAAGCAAAAAAAAAGTAACACAGCCTGTTCAGGCACAAGTAAAGCCTGACACAACAATTTACACGTTTAAAGAGCCTGTAATTTTACAGATCGTGAATTTACTGGCTGTTAGCGAAAAGCAATTCAGTAATTCAAATGATGTAACCACCTCTAATTTCAACGCCTTTCACAAAGAAGTGATGCGCATTGACAGTATTATAGGTGTGCAGTACGTTAAGTTTCACCCTCAAACACCAACAAAAAAATAACATGGCAAAACAATTAGAAAGCGAAGACTTTAAAAGAGGCGGCCTTGAGTTCGCTAAGATCATCAGTATTCAGCTTAATTCAAAAACCTTGACACCTGAAAGCCTGGAATACGAAATACAGCACTGGAACAGCCGCGAATACGAAGCCGTCAAGACACAGCAACAGATAGACACCGCTGCGTTAGCATCCAATTCGGCACAGGTAAGGCAATTCACCAAAGACGTGAACTCGGTAAAGCCTGCCATTGAAGAAATGAACCGCGCTTTAGAAAGTATCGGCTTAAAGGCTATTCCACTGTAAGCTTTAACAATAAATATCATTTTTTTTACTTAAATTCATATTTATAAAACATCATGGCAAAAAATCATTTAACATTAGCAGACCTTAAAAAACAAGGTTTCAAATTGGGCAAGTACGAAGCCCAGGAATTACATTCCAAAGTTAACCACATCGCACAGCACGGCGGTGATAGCGACATTGTATTTGACGGCGAAGATGAAGAAGAAATAGCCGACGAGCCAAAAAAAGAAACTGCTGCGCAAAAGAAAAAGCGCCAAAAAGAACAAGGCGTAATGGATCACACAGTATCGCAAGAGTTTTTGGATAATAACCCGGATTTAACAGAAAATGGCGTACAGGTAGGTGATGTTATTGAAATACCTGTAAACGACGACAACCAATCCACCAGTTTAATTACCCTATAATTTAACTATTGATTCCCCGGTGAAATGCCGGGGATATTTAAACCCTTTAAGATGAAGAACAGTAAAGAGAAACTAACCGATGAGTTAGTTGAACACATTATGGATGAACTTGAATACTATTGCAAAACACCTGAATCTAAAAGGGATGTACTGCAACTGAGCGAAGAAAGATCAACCTTAGAGCCTAACGCCATCATGGAAGCTATTGACGCTGTAGATGATTTATTGGAACAGATCAGGAAGCAAGAAGAAGAATGCCTAAAGCGTGTATTTACCCGTTTTTGCTTTTTGACAGGCCGCGAGATCAACTTAGATAACGTCAGGCGCAAAACCTATCAGGATAACCCGAACTTTTGGGAATACTACTTTATGATAGGCGAGATAAAAGTCTTTCTCATGAGCCGTGAAGTAACTGTTAAAACCAGTGACGGGCAACCAGAATATAACTTAAACATCATTTTTAACCCTGAATTTTTAAAAGAAGATTGATTATGAACAACTTTATTATCTACATCGGGTTTCTGCTATTCGGATGTCTGATCGTTGCTGCAGCTTACAAAGGTTCTGTTTGGCTGTGTACTTTACTGTTTGCGGGTGACATAGGGATCTCAACGAGCGAGGTTGATCATATCGAACGCAGAGTATCAGAACAATCCCCCTACAGCCATTGGCGCAATAAATTCAGGGTGGCGTTTGAAAAGAACGACACTATCGCTATGGAAG
>JBQCEA010000408.1:0-2946 GCA_051960695.1 Mucilaginibacter sp.
AGATCAAGGACGATATGTTCGATTTTGGTACCGATGATGTAGGCAAGCCATTGGGTATAGACATTAAAGAGAAAAAAGTCACCTTGCCATTGATCTATTCGCTTAATCATGCGCCTTCTTCGGAAAGAAAGAAGGTGATCAACCTGGTCAAAAACCATAAGGACGACCCGAAGAAGATTGCCCAGATCATCAAATTTGTAAATGAAACAGGCGGCCTGCAGTATGCTGAATCGCAGATGAAAAAATATCAGGACGACGCCTTTAAAATATTAAATACCTTCCCTGAAAGCCCCTCTCGTCAAGGATTGGAACAATTAGTGCGCTTTACTACCGAAAGGAACAAATAATGCCCAGCGAACTTGTATTTATAGCAGGTTTTATAGTCTTTATTGTAATTATGTTGGCTGTTGACCTCGGATTGTTCGGTAAATCCGACAAACCGATCAGCATGAAGCAGGCCGCCGTAATGAGTGGTGTATGGGTACTGCTGGCGCTGGTGTTTTATGGTCTTATCTTCCGCTTCGGTCATCTATTACATCATGTGGATAGCTTTGCAGCGCTCAAGGATATCAATGAGAAAAACTTCCACCATCTTCCTTTAGATCCCAATAATTTCCAGGCCGGTTTAGAACTATATCGTAAAAATCTCGCACTTGAATTTATCTCCGGTTATGTAGTTGAATATGCCTTGTCAGTTGACAACATCTTTGTGATGATACTGATATTCACCGCGTTTACTGTAAACCCCAGATATTATCATAAAGTGCTTATATGGGGTATTCTTGGCGCTATTGTGATGCGGTTTCTGTTCATATTCGTGGGGGCCACGTTGATAGACCGTTTCCATTGGATATTATATCTCTTCGGCGTATTCCTGGTATATACCGGCGTAATGATGTTCATTAACCGTAACAAGGAAGAAGAGATAGACCCTGAAAACCACAAAGTGGTAAAGTTTGCCTCGAAATACTTCAGCGTGTATCCAAAGTTTGAAGGTGGCAAATTTTTTATCAAAAAAGACAGCGGCAAATGGATAACACCGCTTTTTTTGGTGCTGCTGATCATTGAGGTGACCGACCTGGTATTCGCCGTCGATTCCATTCCCGCTATTTTTTCAGTTACCAAAGATCCTTACATTGTTTTCTTTTCCAACATATTCGCCATCCTGGGGTTAAGGTCGATGTTCTTCCTGCTGGTAAACATCATGGATATGTTCCATTACCTCAAAGTAGGTTTGGCGGTGCTGTTAACTTTTATCGGGCTTAAAATGCTTGCAGCCAATTACGCCGAACAATTAGGGCTTACAACCGGAGTTTCGCTGCTGATTATATTGGGTATACTGGCAGTGAGTGTTGTGGCTTCGCTGATCTTTCCTCCTGAGAAAAAAAATATATAAGCTCAGAAAATTGTCTAAAAGCTGACGGATGTCATGTTGAGGCTCTCGAAACATGGTGGGCAAGGCCTCTACGCACACCCTTCGAGATTCTCAGGGTGACACTTCCCTTATACATTAATAAATTTACAGATTTTAGTTTAAAACCGCTTTATTGTTTCTGTAATATGAGCGAGGTGGTGTTTGCCATGCCAGGCGTACAATGCCAGGTTACGTTTTAGCGGAACAGTATTTCCCGTATCAGGATGTATAAAAGTGCGGTTCCACTGTTCTTCGGTAAAGCTATCGAAAAGTACGCCCATGTGCTGGTGAATGCCATCCAGCATTTTCAGCGAAGGTTCTATTGGCAGGCGGTAATCAGGAAGCAAAGCCCAATCAGCTTCTTCATAGGCTTTTATGGTAGGATTTTCTTCCGTTAATGCCCATTTAAATCGGATAATAGAATTCATATGGCTATCTGCCAGATGGTGAACTACCTGACGGATGGTCCAGCCGCCGGTACGGTATTGTGTATCCAATTGTTTTTCGTTCAATCCAATAACCGCATTGCGCAGTTTGCCCGGAAAAGTCTTAATATCGTTTATCCAGCCATTGATAGCATGTTGTGTGTAGGACACTGGCTGCTTGAATTTGCCTATAGGATATTTTAATTCTTCGTCGGTCATGATGGTTGTGTGTTAATTGGTTGAACGCAAGTTAGCAAAATTGGCTGTTATCCGCCGCACAACGAACCTGAAATATAAAAAATACTAATATAGCGTAGCCAATTGTTCTTGCCAAAACAAGGATTCAATTATTTTAGCGTTTTACTGCTATCTGAATCGATGATAAAAAAGTTACTGCTTCCCCTGCTCATATTCATTTGCTCTTATTGCAATGCCGAAACCATTAAAACTGATGTGCTGGTCATCGGTGGTGGTGCATGCGGCGTGGCTGCTGCCATACAAAGCGCACGCAGCAAAGTGAAAACTTTATTAGTTGAACCCGGAGCTTGGCTGGGAGGCGACATGACAATGGGCGGCATGTGCGTGCTTGACGCTAACCGCGACCTGCCATCGGGTATATGGGGCGAGTTCAGGCGGAAAGTAACAGAATATTACCATACGCGCTTAGGTTACGATACAACCAAAACTGCCATCCTGCGATTTGAACCTTATACTGGCGCTGAGATACTCAAAAAAATCACAGATACTGTCAAAAATCTTAGTGTAAAGCTGAAAACACCGTGGACAAGCATTAAGAAAGACGGTACAGGCTGGGATGTAGAAATAAAACTCAACGGAGAATTAGTAAAGGTTGAGGCCAAAGTTGTGGTTGACGGCACAGAAACCGGGGAAGTGGCGGCAAAGGCAGGAATGAAATTTGCAGATGAAGAAGCTAAGGAAACGATCAATTGGGTGGCTATCCTGAAAGATTTTGGAAAAAACACCAATAAAACGATTGCCAAACCTGACGGCTATGACGCATCAGCATACTCTTATCTTAAAAACAAGGACATCAGGCAATGGCTCAAAAGCAGGGAAATCCCTAACGATAAATATATGATAGTCCCT
>JBQCEA010000409.1:0-4934 GCA_051960695.1 Mucilaginibacter sp.
GCATTTGATCGATTTTCTGCTTGAAACGCAGGTGATCACCCATTTTGATGACCACGGCCTGCCATTCTATAATGAATATTACCTGGTATTCGATCCCGAAGAACGCCTGTTGATCAATGGCCATTGGCAAAGCGGCATTGTGCCGGATTTTGGTGTCCCTGTAGACGATCGCAAACAGATCGAACGTTTCTTTAACCTGGTTAGCCAGTACCAGAATACGAAAGGCAATGATGGAAAGTACGTTTTCAATATACCTATCGATGAAAGCTCTGCCGATGAAAAGTACCGCCGGTTAGACAATATACCATTTAGCGATTTTTTACATAACGACGGGTTTGACTCGCCTTATCTGCTTTGGTATCTTGATTATTGCTGTAAGGATGATTATGGACATCATGCCAAAGACGTTTCAGCATGGGCGGGCATGCATTATTTTTCATCAAGGCGAGGGAAAGCGGCTAACGCCGAGCCTAACTCGGCAATTACATGGCCGGAGGGAAATGGTTGGTTGATGAAACAACTGCGCAACACGGTAACTGATCATATTCTTACCTCGCACATGGCCTATGATATCAGTGTAGCTGATACTGGCGTCGAGGTAAAGGTATTTGATCATATAAATAACACTGCTGTTTTATACAAAGCTGAAAATGTGATATTGGCGTCCCCCCAGTTTGTTAATCAAAAGATATTGAAGGCTACAGACAGGCCCAATATTGACTATAGTAAGATGAATTATTCGCCGTGGCTTATCGCTAACCTCACCGTGAACAATTTGCCAACTGCAGAAAAAGGAATGGTGCTATGCTGGGATAATGTAGCCTATGGCCAACCATCTGTTGGTTATGTAAATGCAAATCAGCAGGATATTAAGCTCATCGAAGAAAAGAAGGTCCTGACCTACTACCTGCCGTTGTGCGACAAAGAACCGCGTTTATCGCGGCTTGCGGCATATACCCGTACTTATGACCAATGGCTGGACATTATCATTCCTGAAATGGAACAAATGCATCCCGGTATTACTTCGCACATTGAGCAAGTGGATATGTGGCTTTGGGGACACGGAATGATCGCACCGTCAACTGGCTACATATGGGGCGAAACCCGCAAACAAGCCAGGCAGCCTATCGGCGATAAACTATATTTTGCGCACACCGACCTGAGCGGTATATCGTTGTTTGAGGAAGCATTCCATCAGGGCATCAATGCAGCACAGCAAATCATTGACAAAAAGCATGCAAGCTGAAAGCAAAATACAGCCCTGGATCGGTAACCGCCTCATAGAAAGTATTTTCATTCTTTCACCACCATTTATTGCCTTGCTGGCGGTCATACTATATCCTGCAGCATTCAAAAATTCGGACGAAATGCCTGTTGCTTATTGGGTTATTTTGATTGTCATGATAGACGTGGCACATGTATACAGCACCCTATTCCGCACCTATTTTAACCCATCGGCCTTTAGGCGGCAGCATCCGGTATTTATCGCCATTCCCATATTTTGTTATATAGGAGGTGTTTTGCTTTACCTGTATAGCGGCGGGCTATTCTGGCGTGTCCTGGCTTACCTTGCCGTGTTTCACTTTATACGGCAGCAATATGGGTTTATGCGCATTTATTCGAGAAAGGAACAGCAAACGAAGGTTGTAAAATTCATCGATACAATGGCTATTTACATCGCAACGATATATCCCATGCTTTACTGGCATTTTGCCGGTATCCATAAAAATTTCAATTGGTTTGTTGAGGGCGATTTCGTATTGAGTAAATCTGAATGGTTACTGACGATTAGCCAATGGGCCTACTGTGGAATAATTATAATATACATTATTAAAGAGATTTACCTGATCCTAAGAAACCGACAGTTTAATTTGCCAAAAAACCTCCTCCTTGCAGGAACATTTCTTTCGTGGTATTTCGGTATTGTATTTTATAACGGGGATATTGCATTTACCACCCTCAATGTGGTTTCTCATGGTATTCCTTATATGGCCCTTGTATGGCTTAATGAAAAGAAGCGCTACAAAACCGTTCATGAAAGGAAATCAAGCTTACTTAAATTGACCTTCAGTACTTATGGAGGTGTTATTATATTCATAGGGTTGCTCATTATCTTTTCTTACCTGGAAGAGGGCCTGTGGGACGGGCTGATCTGGAGAGAGCATGGTAACTTCTTCCGTTTATTCACCGTCCTGCCAACCATTACGACCAATTTATTATTGGCGCTTGTTGTTCCTTTGCTGGCCCTGCCTCAATCCACCCATTATGTGCTGGATGGATTTATTTGGAAATTGCGAAAAACTGCCGTTCTACCCTAAAACGGTGTCAATACTGTAGGCTCGTTGAGGAAATGCCAGTTCATTGTCAACCGGTTCTTTGATGCTGCCCTGAATTAAACTATGTCATGGTCTGTGAATTTTTCTTGCCAACTCATCGGGCTTCCGGACGTCCCAGTTAACTAATTTTTCTGAACCTTACCGCAGGCAAAATCAAATCATGAAAAGAATAATCCTTACTCTTATTTTTTCGAGCATTGTTGTGAACACCCGGGCCCAACGGAAACAGTTCGACACGCTATGGGTGAAACTCAATACAAGATTCGACGATAGTGCGCCCCCAAACACTTCATAAAAGCTTGCGGTCCGAATAAAGAACATAAGGAAACTCATCCACACCTAATCTGTTTAATCTCAATAAGGCCCTGCCCCCCCTTTGGGAAGCGAAGCCATTTAAATGAATCCACTACTATGAAAAATTGCTTAATTCTATTAGCTGCGCTGTGCGTAAACCTTGCCGCGGCGCAAACAACCGACAGCTGGACGTTAAAAAAAGACAACGACGGCGTCAAGATCTATACCGCCGATTACAAAAACTCCAAAATAAAGGCCCTTAAGGTCGAATGCGAGTTCGACGCGACGCCGACGGCGGTTACGGCTGCCGTGATGGACATCAAAAACAGTAAACAATGGATCTATAGTACGGAAACCGCTTATGTTGTTAAACGTGTATCGCCGTCCGATATCTATTATTACACGCTCATCAAAATGCCGCTGACCGTCAGCAACCGCGACTATGTAGGGCATCTTGTGGTCCACCGGGATCCTAAAAGCAAGGTGGTCACCATCAACGGATCATGCGTTGCGGGTTTCGTGCCCAAAAAAGACAAAACGGTCCGGGTGCTCAACTCACCAGCCAGGTGGGTGCTAACCCCCGAAGGTACGAACCGCGTTAAGGTGGTCTATACCCTGCATGCAGACCCAGGCGGAAGCATACCGTCGGGCCTGGTCAATATGTTTGCCACAAAGGCCCCTTCTGAAACCTTCCAAAAACTAAAGGCTGAGCTGCAAAAGCCGATGTATAGAGATGCGAAGCGGAGTTATGTGAAAGATTGATGTTGGCAGTAAAAAGTCAGATCTACTTAGAAAGTAGTTCGAAGATAATCGGTTTCCACTTAACAGGAATGTGTCAGAACGCATTCCTGTTTCTTTTTCTGACAATCGATTGACAGATTCCCTTATAATATAAATTTCTGTCGAGCATTATACACTGCTAAATAGTTGATCTGTTTCCCAAAATGTATACTAAAGGGAACAATTATCAAAAAAAAGAAGCATCTTTTATTGTTTTTCCACAAGAATTATCTTGGCACGGTTTTGAAGTTGTTATTCATACATCAATCCAATATATCTATGAGATCACTTCTTTATATCATCGCTGTCATTCTCATTATAGGATGGGCGATAGGATTTTTCGCTTATTCAGCAGGAGGCATTATTCATGTCCTACTTGTCATTGCTATTATTGCTTTAATACTCGGCTTTATCAGGGGCGATACAGCAATTTAGTATACAACTGAATATTTTTAATAAGGCGGTCATTAACCGCCTTTTTTATTGGCATATGTTGTCAAATATCAGCTATTTTTTTTGCAAAACCCGACGGTTATTTCAAGGATGCCCTAATTCATATAAATCATTCTATACCGATCACGATATGGCAATATAAAGCTGCTCGCAGCGCAAACACGTATTTTCCACCGGCAAATCGCGTATGCGACACGAAACTAGACATTAAAGCACTTGTTAACCAAGTACGCATTCATGCATGATTTGATGACGATCAGCTGGGACAATTAGTCATAAGAACATACCCCTATATTTTTACTTATCACCAGATCGGCCGAAGCAAGCTTTTTTCGAATGACAGTAAGATTGCTCACTGTTTATCCTAATTCATGATTCGATGGTACCTGCCGACGAATCATCTTAATAAAAAATCAATGAAAAAATATGAGATCCACCTGGCCGATTGGCATAGAATTCTGTTTGGAGAGGCGCCCCCACTTTTCTTATTGGAAGTATTCATAAGAACGGTCATTATCTACTTGTTCCTGTTATTTATACTACGGTGGCTGGGCAAGCGAATGAGCGGACAGCTAACTATACTGGAAATGGCCGTCATGCTTACCCTTGGAGCAATTGTGTCTGTCGGAATGCAGGTACCGGACCGGGGAATCATACTAAGCATGTTTGTCCTGTTTTGCACGTTAGCATTTCAGCAAGGGTTAAGCTGGCTGGGCGTTAAAAGTGCACGTATGGAGGAATTGACGCAGGGAAGGATCAGCACATTATTAAAGGATGGTGTGATCGACCTTGAGGAGCTGGCCCGTTGCCGTATATCGCGCCAGCAATTGTTCGCGGAACTCCGCTGCAAGGGGATATTCAATCTTGGCGACGTCAGGCGTGTATACCTGGAAGCTTGTGGCATATTTAGCATCATTCCGATGCATACTCCGGTTGCAGGTTTAACGACGCTGCCACCGGGCGACTATAAGGCCGACTCCCTGTTACATCATACGAGCGACTTTGCATGCAAGAACTGCGGAAAAGTACAACCAGGGCAAGCTCACCTAACGATTTGCGACGCCTGCGGTG
>JBQCEA010000410.1:0-8722 GCA_051960695.1 Mucilaginibacter sp.
TGGTTAAAGGTATAGGTACCTGCAGGTTTATCTGCAACTTTAACAAAACCGGTTTGTAACAAAGTTTCCCATCCTTTCTGACCTGATAAACCACCTAATGCAAGCAGGTTCTTATCCCAGGTATTCCGCACATAAGTATAGTATTCTTTTACCGGGTTATCAGACCATACTAACAAGCTTTGCTCAGCCTGGCGGGTATCATATACAGGATTGATGGTCGGCTGTACTACGGTGTAGTAACCTTCTATAGCATTTCCATCGCCCCATGACTCCAAATAATAGTTCTTAGGTGCCACAACGTTACAAAGCACTGAAGTTTCATCTTTGCGGTCTGCAAATGAAACTCTCAGGCGTACTTTCTTCAAAGCATCAGCAATTGCTTTGCCATTGTGGTAATCATAAGCAGGGTTAGCATCCAGGAAGAATACTGCGTCAACTTCGCCGCGGTTCATTTCGCCTACGAAATCAACAAATTCTGCATCGTTACCTTTATATTGATTTGAATGGTTATCTAAGTCGATGGTATTGCCATAGCTGCCAATTAACGAGTTAATAGCATTAACCAATACTTGAGTAGCTACATCATTAGAGCCAGATACTACCAATCCTTTACCCTTTGCACCTTGTAGTTCTTTAGCAACTAAAGTAATCGCTTTATCCGCAATGGTATTGTTCAGCTTTTTGCTGCCCGGAAGCGTAGTGCCTGATAATTGGTTATACAGGTTAACCAGTGCCACACTTTCTTCAGAAGGTTTAATGAGGATGCGGGTATCAGCATTTGAACCTGTATTGCTCATTCCTGTCTCGAACTGGATATGGCGAGACATTTTCTTATTCTGCAGCGATTTAGCATTCCTGTTTTGAACGTATTGATTAATAAATTCAACAGGTGATACCCATGTACCTAAGAAATCGGCGCCGAAGCTTACTATAATATCGGCTTTATCAAAACGGTAGTGCGGCAATACTGCTTTACCGAAGCTGTTTTGATTAGCCTGGATGATGCCGGTATAAGAAACCGCATCGTAATTGATATGCTTGGTGTTAGGATATTGTGTAACAAAATCAGCAATTACGGCTAAGGTTGAAGGGCTGTGGATAGATGAAGATACGATCCTGATCTTTTTACCGCCTGCTTTAATTGCAGCCAGTTCTTTCTTCACAAAATCGTCAACTCCATTCCAGCTTGCGGCCTCTCCATCAACCAACGGAGCATTTAAGCGGTTGTAATCATACAGGTCTAAAACTGATGCCTGTGCCTGTGCGCTCAAACCACCTTTTGCCAATACGTCGTTAGGGTTACCTTCGATCTTGATCGGACGACCTTCACGGGTTTTAACCAGGATAGCCTGACCATCATAAGTTGAAACATAGTAGTTGGCCACACCCGGGGTTACTTCCTCAGGTTTGATCAGATAAGGTATAGATTTATGAACAGGAACTTTCTGACAGGCAGCCAGGGTAACAGCACCTACACCAAAGCCCAAAGCTTTCAAAAAGTCGCGGCGAGGCGTTTTATTCATCAAACCGGCTCCGCTCAAAACTTCCTCGATAGGGATCGGCTCGGCAAATTCATGTTTATTTTTCTCAACAAATTCCGGGTCGTTGTTTAGTTCTTCTAAACCTTTCCAGTATTTTTTATTGCTGTCCATTTAAGCTATATAAACTGTAATGTTTTTTTCAAATATTTATTAATAGTGGCATTTGCCGCACTCAATACCGCCCATCATGGCTTCGGTAACTTTTCCGCCTTCTCTCAGCAGTTTGTGCACTGCTTCCATTTTCTCATCGTAAGCGTTACCTTTTATGTTGACCTCGGTGCGTTTGTGGCACTGGATACACCATTTCATGGTAAGTGGTGAATATTGATAGATCTCTTTCATTGTCTCAACCGGACCGTGGCATTGCTGACATCTTAAACCAGCAACTTTTACGTGCTGAGAGTGGTTGAAATAAACAAAGTCTGGCAGGTTGTGAACACGTACCCACTGCATTGGGTGCATTTTGGTACTGTCATACTTCTGCGTCTGCGGATCATAACCTAAAGCATCATATATTTTATGTATTTCCGGCGACTCAGTTTTAACGACCCTGTGGCAGTTCATACATACATTTAATGAAGGTATAGAAGCATTTTTTGACTTGTATGCACCAAAATGGCAATACTGACAGTTGATTTGCATTACACCGGCATGCAGGTCATGAGGGAATTTAATAGGCTGAACAGGCTGGTATCCCTGGTGAACGTTTGTGTTCCACATGGTAACCCATGTCCAGCTACCACCGGCAATAGAAATGCATACCAGTACAAAGAATACGAATTTTTTGTTCTTTGCTAATTTCTTTACCGTTGCAAAACGGTCAACAGCAGGTTTTTCTTCAACAGCCTCAGGCGCTAATACAACCGCTTTGCTTTCCAGCAAACGCTCCATTGATGATACCACCCTGTTTAAAACCAGGATAACAATGAAGGCAACGATGATCACACCGATAAGACCGAAGATCATAACATTGCTCGGGCCTGTTTCAGCAGCAGCACCAGCAACAGGAGTAGCAGGTTTAGCCTGCATTGTTTTCCATTCGCCGCGTACGTAAGCAATAATGTTGGTTACGTCAGCATCAGAAAGATCACTGAAAACAGTCATGTTCGACTGGTTATATTCATTATAGATCTTCAGTGCTTTTGGATCTTTAGCCGCTATTAAGGCCTGGTTATTTTGTACCCATTTGGTCAGCCACTTGTCATCGGTTTCCGATGTAAGCTGCGGACCCAGGGCAGGACCGATCAAGCGCTGATCGATCTTGTGACAGGCAGTACACTTTGCATCAAATATGGCTTTGCCTTTGGCGGCATCACCCTGCGCAGAGGCAGAAGACACACAAATTGCTAAACCCGTAACCAGCAGAACCGACCTTGTGAATTGTTTTAAAATCGATGAGATGCTTCTCATATTATGTATTTATGCTAAATAATTTTTTGTGTTAAGCGTTTGAAATCTGTTACAGACCTGCAAATACGGGGCTGCTTTTTCAGGCACAAAAGTAAAACTTATTACAGTATAGCTGACAAATTAATGACAGTTATATATAATTTATAATCGTTCTAAATAATGATAAAAAGCCCCGGGATTATACGGCAAAAGCATGTTTTAAACCAACAGACGTAATCAGGAATTGTAATACAATATTAAGGTTTTTTGAAAATAAAATTATTGTTTTAATAACCACGCAAAAATGAGCGGTGCAACAATTGTAGCATCAGACTCAACTATAAATTTTGGCGTATTCACATCCAGCTTGCCCCAGGTTATCTTTTCATTGGGTACAGCACCAGAATATGAGCCGTATGAAGTTGTAGAATCGGATATCTGGCAGAAGTAGCTCCAGAACGGAATATTTTCCATTTCCATGTCCTGATAAAGCATCGGCACAACACATATCGGGAAGTCGCCGGCAATGCCACCTCCTATCTGGAAAAAGCCTATTCCTTTACCTTCTGAATTCTTTACATACCAATCAGCTAACCACGCCATATATTCAATACCACTTTTCATGGTCGTTGGTTTTATCTGTCCTTTAATTACGTATGAAGCGAAGATATTACCCATGGTTGAATCTTCCCATCCGGGTACTACAATCGGCAGGTTCCTTTCAGCAGCGGCAAGCATCCATGAGTTTTTCGGGTCGATCTCATAATATTGCTCCAGTTCGCCGCTCAACAGAATTTTGTACATGAACTCGTGCGGAAAGTAACGTTCACCATTATCATCCGCGTCTTTCCATACCTTATATATATGTTTTTGCAGGCGGCGGAAAGCTTCTTCTTCCGGAATACAGGTATCAGTAACACGGTTATAATGATTTTCGAGCAGATCCCACTCGTCCTGCGGACTCAGATCACGGTAATGCGGAACACGTTTGTAGTGCGAATGCGCAACCAGGTTCATAATATCTTCTTCAAGGTTGGCACCTGTACAGGATATAATATCGATCTTACCCTGGCGTATCATTTCGGCAAGAGAGATACCCAGCTCGGCTGTACTCATAGCACCAGCAAGAGTTACCATCATTTTGCCACCTTCGGTCAAATGGGTTTCATACCCTTTTGCCGCGTCCATCAATGCCGCTGCGTTAAAGTGCAGGTAATTTTTTTCTATAAACTCCGAAACCGGGCCTCGCGTATTACTGTTACTCATATCATGTTTAATTTCGCGACAAAATTAGGCATTTTGTTTAATCCGGTGTTTTAAATTGAAAATTCGTGGTGATATGCCCGGCATACAGAAATTTGAGCCTATCTTAGCACGCTTCCTGTCCCTATGAAGAAACTTTCCGCTGCGCTCCTCCTTATTCTTTGTTTACAACAAGCCGATGCCCAGGTAAAATGGCTGCCAAAATTTATCAATAAAATGTATTTTGATAACGACAGTACCCGGCACAGCAGCTTTGTGGCATTGCCAGTGCTAAGTTCGGCACCAGAAAAAGGCGTAGAGTTTGGGGCAACCGGCTTATACTCGTTTTATACTGATACCGCCAAAAGAAGCGTAACCCGTGTTTCGGATGTATATGCTTATGCATCTATCACCACAAAAGGACAAACCCATTTCAGCATCAACTCGAGTTATTGGACACCTCAGAATACCTGGCATTATTCCTCGTCGATAAGTTATATTAATTACCCGTTCACTTTTTATGGTATCGGCAACAATACACGCTCTGCCGATGCCGAATCGGTAGATGAAAAGCGTTTCAAACTCAATTTTGAAGCGGATAAGCTGGTGACAAAAAACTTATATATAGGCATAAACATCGGGGGCTTTAACTTTAATTATGCGCACATTGACACAACCCGTAACCGTTTTTATAATGAACCACCCGTACAAAGCATTTATGGCGGGGCCAGCATATTTGTAAGTCCAAGCATTACTTATGATAGCCGGGACAACAATACTTATACCACGAAGGGCATGATCTTTAATGCCTACTATAATATGATGCATGGCATTTTCGGCAATAACGGTTATGTGGGCGGGTTTTTCAATTTTGAGTATTCACAATTTTTTTCGCTCGATAAAAAGCTGGTGCTTGGGCTGGATATTCAGGAACAAAGCTTAACAGGGGGCCTCTCCCCTTTTTACCTTCTTCCAGCTTTAGGAAGCGACGAGATGATGCGGGGATATTATAATGGCCGTTATCGCGACCGTAACTTTATTGCCGGGCAAACTGAATTACGCTACCGCATATGCGACCGTTTAGGACTTGCAGGATTTGTAGGTACCGGTGAGGTTTGGCACACTGGCTTTTCTATGGATGCCTTAAAACCAAACTATGGTGGTGGCGTGCGTTACTTCTTCGATACCGAAAAGGGCCTCAGTATACGGCTTGATTACGGCGTCGGTCAAAAACCAATGGGCGAATCAAGGGAATCGGGCTTTTATATTGCTTTGGGACAGGCATTTTGATGTGCAGATGAGTGGATATGCGGATGTGCGGATTAAAAATTAAAGACTGTTTTTTAAAACTATATCCTGATTTTTTTCCAAAGCAGGCAAGAATTTATTTTTGAAATCAACGTACAATTCTTTAGTCTTTACATTTTTGATGTCATTACCACCTGTTTTATGAGTTTCATCATAAACTTCTTCAAGATCCAATTTAGTTGCCCCATTGAAATCATATAAAACCATTTGATATCTAACAATACTGGAACTATTCTTCACCCTAATGATTAAATCTCTTGCGCTGCGATTATCACTACTATCACGACGCGAAACTTCCAGATTTACAGCGGCAGTAGCAGCAAAATGTCGGATTTTATATTCGAATTGATCCATGGAACCAGAATAGTTATATGTTTTTATAGGCGGAATTGTACAACTAATACATAACACTCTGTAAAGAAGTTTACCAGCAATTATGATAAAAGCCAATACAACAATAACACTTATTAGTCTAATCGCTGTCTTATTCATTTATTAAAACTATTATCATTTACCATTTATATATCTGCACATCCTAAAATTTGATAACAAAATCCTCTTTTGCCTGTCCCTTCTTAAAATAAACGAGACCGATCCAGAATAGATCAACGGTGACTGTCACTTGTGGATGGGCTTTGATCTCGGCCCAGGCTTCCTTCATGCCCTTGCTCCAATAGATATCGTCAAAAATCAAAAGTGTGTTCTCATGCACTTTTGGCAGGCACCACTCAAAATATCTTAAGGTAGCTTCTTTCTGGTGGTTACCATCTATGTAAACAAAGTCAAGTTTATCCAAACCTTGCATTATGCCAGGCAGTGTATCGTCAAAGTTTCCGATAACCAGATTAATAGCATCACCCTTGTCTTTTTTAAATACTCCTGATGCTACACCCGCAGTTTCGGGACAGCCCTCAAGAGTATATATCAAGGCTCCGGGCGCGGCTTTTTTGAAATATACTGTAGTAATTCCTAAACAGGTGCCCAATTCGACAATATTCTTTGGCTGCAGATCGGCAACTATGCGATAAAGTAATTTTGCCAGCTTAGGCGGCTTCAATGCATTGCGGGCAATGTCGCTCACTTTCTTCTGCCGGTTATTATTTACGTGCGAACCAGCCCCCAGGTCGGTGACATTTATCACCCGGTTGTCAGAAAGCAGTTCCTTGCGGAACGATTCAGGTTCATCGTAGACTTTTTTGGCACTATTATCGTATATTATTTTATCTAACAGCCTGTAAACAAAAGGCGAGTGGGTTCCGTGC
Organism: Mucilaginibacter sp.; assembly: GCA_051960695.1. Taxonomy (GTDB): domain Bacteria; phylum Bacteroidota; class Bacteroidia; order Sphingobacteriales; family Sphingobacteriaceae; genus Mucilaginibacter. Next base: position 6,743 of record JBQCEA010000410.1, read on the forward strand.
CTGGTTTTACCCTTCAATTGATGCAGTAAATAATCTTTGGCGAACCTGAAATTCAACATGGCTGTAAAATTATACAAACGTTTATTATTTTAGCATTAACATGATAGACCCTATTGAGATAAACTCACTGATCAGGTTGCTCGATGATCCGGATAAGGAAATATTTGAACATATACATGATAAAATATTCTCATTTGGCGAAGAAGCTGTGGAACACCTTGAAGCTGCATGGGAACAAGCCTTCGACCCGATCTTACAGGAACGGATAGCCAACCTGGTGCATGAGATACAATTTAATGGTATTAAGAATGAGTTGCGGTTATGGTACCAGGGCGGTGCGTTTGACCTGCTGCAAGGCGTATTAACCATTAACAAATACCAATACCCTGATCTGGACGAACAAAAGGTTATTAACCAAATAGAAACCATAAAACGTGATATCTGGCTGCAAATGATCTATGACGCAAGTCCGGCAGAGCAGATCAAGCTTATTAACCATGTATTTTACAATATTCACGGCTTCACCGGCAATACCACCAACCACCAGGACCCGCAAAACAGCTATCTGAGCCAGGTACTCGAAACAAAAAAGGGCAACCAGATATCACTTGCTATTATCTATTCTATCGTTGCTCAAAAACTGGATATACCTGTGTATGGTGTAAATCTGCCGCAGCACTTTATACTGGCTTATGTTGATGAAAGCATGGAAAGCGAGTTTGAAGGCGGGATATTATTCTATATCAACGCCTTTAACCGCGGACTGATATTTGGCCGCCGGGATGTAGATATGTTTTTAAAGCAACTGAACTTACGCGCCGAAAAGCAATTTTATGAGCCCTGCACTAACGCCGATATTGTGCGACGCATTCTGCGTAATCTCATCAGTGCGTATGAAAACTTAGGTTCTGCTGAAAAAGTGGCAGAGTTGAATGAGTTGTTGGAGATTGTCAGTTAGTGATTTGCAATCAGGAACTTAAGATTAGGCATCGGTGCAACCATCTATAAATCGGTGTAATCCCGGTTAAAACCCATTCTCATTTAGCCAATTCACAGCCCAGTCGAACCAATGGTCTTTACTTTTTGGGTTGATCAGTCCGAAACCATGACCTCCGGCTTCGAAGATGTGCATTTCGGCTTTAACCTTATTTTTCAATAACCCTTCATAAAACATAATGGAATTTTGTACCGGAACTACGTCATCATCGGTGGCATGTATCAAAAAGGTCGGTGGTGTATCTGTAGTGATCTGCTTCTCGTTGGAATAAAGGTCGATCAACTGCTGAGAAGGGTTTTTACCGATCAAGTTCTCGCGTGAGCCAATATGTGCATATTCGCCGAAGGTAATAACCGGATAGATCAGCATAGCAAAATCGGGGCGCAGGTTAATATTGTTCTTATTATCGATAACCGCTTTGCTGTAATGTGTCGCCAGTGTGGAAGCCAGGTGACCACCAGCAGAAAAACCAATGATACCAATCTTATGCGGATCAATTCTCCAATCTTTAGCCCTTTCGCGAACGAGTTGTATAGCTCGCTGTGCATCCTGCAGCGGGCCAATGGTTTTATCAACCATAATAGAGTCATTAGGCAGGCGATATTTCACTACAAATGCTGTAACACCTATCTTATTAAATTCCTGTGCCACTGCCCTGCCCTCATGACCGGATGCTAAACCTGCGTATCCTCCACCCGGAAAGATAACGATAGCGGTACCGGTTGCTTTGCCTTTTTCCGGAATATACGGTGTAATAGTTGGTACACTTACGTCCGTTATCCAGTCGGCTACTGTTTTTTCTACATAAGCAGCCGGGGTCTTTTTTGCATTAGGCACACCATTGGGATATAATGGAATTGGTTTTTCCTGCGCGCAAGCGTTTATGGCAAACATCAGGGTTAAAGCTATCAGTAAACAAAAATTCTTGTTCATATAGGGTCTAATGAGATCGCATTTATGCCGATTACCAAATATAACCCATT
>JBQCEA010000411.1:0-2259 GCA_051960695.1 Mucilaginibacter sp.
CTATATCCCTCTCCAAAGGAGAGGGACTTATTAATAAAATATATAAAATACAGCCTGCTCCAAACCCTCTCCTTTGGAGAGGGCAGGGTGAGGCTTCTTAATTCACTCTGACCGCAGACTCTTTACCGGATTAGCTATTGCAGCTTTAATTGATTGATAGCTAACCGTTATCAATGTGACTACAATTGCCCCTATGGCGGTTACACCAAATACCCACCATGAGATATTTTCGTGATACTTGTAATTCAATAGCCATTGATGCATAAAGTAGTAAGCAACAGGCGTGGCAATAATCAGGGCTATACCAACAAGCAATATAAAATCTGTTGACAGCAGCCGCCATAGATTAAATACAGTTGCGCCTAATACTTTGCGAATTCCGATCTCTTTAACACGTTGCTCGGCAGTAAACGAGGCCATGCCGAACAGGCCGAGGCAGCTGATAAAAATAGCGAGTGTAGCGAATGTGCTCGCGAGTTTGCCTATGCGTTCCTCGTTGTCAAATTTTTTAGCGTAGTCTTCATCAACAAAGCTATACTCGAACGGGGTTGTGGGGTCATATTTTTTGAAGATGGCCCCTATCTTTTCAAGCGCATCATGTGTACTTACATTGGGGTTGATCCGGATATCAAAATTATTCAGAGCCCAATGGGAATTCATGAAATAAAAGGTTTGCTCTATGGGTTCATAAGCCGACTCGTTGACCATATCTTTCACCACTCCAATGATCTTATAGTTGCCATTTCCTATCCAGGTGATCGTTTTGCCAATAGGATGTTTGAACCCCAGGTATTTTACCGCCGCCTCATTAATGATAAAACAGGACGAGTCGCTTACCCGGCCGGGGTCAAAATCGCGGCCTTCTTTGATCTGCCAACCCACAGTTTTCCCAAATTCGGATGTTATAGCAAGGCTTTTAAAGTTTTCCTGCAAGCCCGGGTCTTTGCCTTCCCATTTAAAACCGCCGTTGCTTGGGTACCAATCGCTTATCTTCGATTCCGACCGGGATACAGATGCTACAACACCGCTTGTCAGCAACTCATTCCTAACTACCTGAGCTTGTTTGCCAATGACATCGTTTTGAATAGGCACGGTTACCAACCCGTTGCGGTTATAGCCAACCGGACGGTTTTTAGCATACTGTATTTGGTTGAAAACCACGATTGTACCTATAATAAGTACGATAGATACGGAGAATTGCAATACAACCAGGATCTTACGCGGGATCGCGGCTAGCCTGCCTACGCGAAATGTTCCCTTTAAAACTTTGACAGGATTGAATGAAGACAAATATAATGCCGGGTAACTGCCCGCGATCAAACCGGTAAATAGCGTAAATGCTATGCTTGCTAACCAGAAGAAAACACTACTCCAGGGCATCTGTATATGCTTGTTGGCCAAATCATTGAAAAACGGAAGACTTAATTGGGTAAGCAGCAGCGACAATAAGAATGACATAACCGCGATCAGCATAGATTCGCTGTAAAATTGCGTGATCAACTGGCTGCGCATGGAGCCAATGGATTTCCGTATGCCTACCTCTTTAGCCCGTTTTTCCGACCTGGCCGTGCTCAGATTCATGAAATTGATGCAGGCCAGCAGCAGCACAAATATACCGATGATGCCAAAAAGCCAGACATATTGTATACGTCCGCCGATGTTTACGCCGTTTTTAAAATCGCTGTACAAATGCCAATGGTTCATAGGATGCAGGAAAAGAACCGGTTTAAAGCGCGCATCGCTGTTATTGGTGCGTACAAGGTCTTTCATCTTAAGATCTTTGATCTTATCCGAAACCTTGTTCATATCAGCCTTATCCGCTATTTGTACCAATGTCTGGAACCAGCTGGCGCCCCATGGGTTGTTAAAGCGGGTATCGTAATGTTGGTCTTTTACCAGCAGTTGCCATGGCGAAATAAAGGTCAGATCGCCGAAGGACGAATTTTCAGGAAGGTCCTCATAAACGCCGGTCACCTTAACGATCAAATTATTATTATGATCTATCTTAATGATCTTGCCCATCGGGTCGGCATCACCAAAGATTGCCCTGGCCGTCGATTGTGAAAGTAACATCGAATGCGGGTCGTCCAACCCATTGCGGGTGCCTTTGAGCATCGTGAGCGAAAGCATATCGGTAATGCCCGGCTCCATATAATTTCCAGTCTCCTTCAGGTTTTTGTCGCCGTATGATAAAATATGGTTATCGGTCCAGGAAGACATGATCACATGTTTGAAGTCAGCGCCATATTCATTGCGCAG
>JBQCEA010000412.1:0-2938 GCA_051960695.1 Mucilaginibacter sp.
TATGATAACATGGTAAAGGACCGGGAAGAACTTCCAATTCAAACCGTGCAGTACATTAAAGACCTTACCGCTAATATTAGCGACCCCAAGCTTAAAGCAAAAAAGATATATGAGTATATGCAGCAAAAAACGCATTATATCAGCGTTCAGGTTGGCATAGGCGGGTATCAGCCTTTTTTGGCGTCGGAGGTAGATAAAGACGGTTATGGTGATTGCAAAGCGCTGGTTAATTATACAAAAGCGTTATTGAAAGCTGCTGGTATAGACTCTTATTATTGCCTGGTTTATGGCGACCGTGAAAAATTAAGTATGATGTCCGATTTTGCCAGTATACAGGGTAATCACATCATTTTATGTTTACCATTTAAAAATGATACAACATGGCTTGAGTGCACAAACCAGCATATGCCTTTTGGCTTTTTGGGAGCTTTTACTGACGACCGTGTAGTATTGGCCTGCACGGCAGATGGTGGCAAATTAATGCACACACCCAAGTATACTACTGAAGAAAACCTGGAAAAACATAATGCCGATTTTACCCTTACTGAAACCGGTGATCTGAAGGGAAACATTGCTTCGGAGTTTAAAGGTGTAGACTATAACGATCGTGAAGGCATAATTGAAGAATCCCAAACAGATAGGATCAAAGATATTAAGCGGTACTACCCTATTAACAACCTGAATATTTCCGCATTAGAGTATAAACAGGACAAGGATATTAAACCAGTAACCTTAGAAAATGTTAAACTATCGGCAAAAGAATATGGTGCAGTTACAAATGGGAAGCTTTATTTTTCATTAAACTCGGTCGACCGCTATTCAGACAATGCCATACCTGCCAGGATAATGAACCGTCAAAACCCGGTTTACTTTAACCGGGGGTATACTGAAGAAGGTGAAATAACCTATACGTTACCTAAAGGATATAAACTGGATTCAGAACCATTAAATATTTCTATTGAAAAACCTTTTGGGGTTTATTCCGCTACCATGACCTTAAATGGCGATCAATTGATCTATAAACGTAAATTTCAGATCAAGGATGGTTTATACAGCAAGGACATATACCAGGATGTGGTTGACTTTTATCAATCGGTTGTGGATGCTGATAATTACAATGTAACAATGGTAAAAAAGTGATTAGCTGAATATGATGATCCCGAGAATGATGCCGATCACCATAATAACATAAAGCAGTATTTCGGTTTTGGCAAACCGCTTATATTTTGTCCAGAAACTATAGCTTTCCTTTTCCTTTGGCATAACAGCGCAAAGTTATGAATAATTCATTTGCCTGCAGTGTTATCTTGCTCCGGAATAACCGATCCGCAGCGCGAAAAGTATTTGTAGGTGTAAGGATCATGTAGTTTGACGATTATTACGCCCTTAGTTGAACTTGCATGCACGTAATAACCGTTTTGCAGGTAAACACCGACGTGACTGAACTGCTTACCGTCGTAATCAAAAAACACCAGGTCACCCTCCTGCAGCTCATCTTCATACTTTCGCTTGATGACAGCAACCTGCTGACTTGTTGTGCGCGGAATACTAATACCATAAACCTGCTGCTCTAATAAAAGCGTCAACCCCGAACAATCGATACCATCATGATCCAAACCACCAAACTTATACGGTGTGCCCATCCATTGGTCAATAAATGCATACAGACGGCCATTTTGTATCTGACCGGGTTCAACACCTAATATATGTGAATATTTCTCTGCTATGGAAGGTTGTGGAGCTACAACTTCACCGGGTTCACCCTGCAAAACTGCCCGTTTAGAATGACAAGAAGAAAGTACGATAATAGAGAAAAGAAGCAGAAACAGCGTATAACGTTTGTTCATACCTTAAAAATACGAGGATGAACCAGGGAATGTTGCGCTTGTTTTTGAACATATCCACAATGAATTTTAGATTTCGGATTTTCGATTTCGGAATTTGGCAACTTCAAATCGAAGTGTAAACTCTAAAATTTCAGATTTTGTATTAGATCCGACATTCGAAATCCCACTAACTTTTGATCACCCGCTGTATCTCATCCAGCTTCATTAGCGCCTCAACCGGGGTTAGGGTATTTACATCAAGATTGTTCAGGGTATCGCGTATTTTTACCAGTACCGGATCATCAATGCTGAACATCTGCATCTGCACGGCTTGCTTTTGCACTTTGCGGATACTTTCTTTGATATGCTCGCCACCGGTCCGTTCTGCTTCCAGTTTTTTTAATATGTCGGTAGCGCGGGCTACTACTTTATGCGGCATACCGGCCAGTTTAGCCACATGAATACCAAAGCTGTGCTCGCTGCCGCCCGGTACCAGTTTACGCAGGAAGATCACCTGGTGGCCAACCTCTTTTACCGTCACATTAAAATTCTTGATGCGGGGGTGCGAGGTGCTTAACTCATTCAACTCATGATAATGCGTTGCAAATAGTGTTTTGGCCCTTGCTGTAGGATGGTTATGCAAAAATTCGGCTATTGACCATGCGATAGAAATACCATCATAGGTGGAGGTGCCACGACCGATCTCATCCAATAAGATCAAGCTACGGTCGGACAGGTTATTCAGAATACTGGCTGTCTCATTCATCTCCACCATAAAGGTCGATTCACCCAGAGACAAGTTATCTGATGCTCCTACCCTTGTAAATATTTTGTCAACCAGACCAATGGACACAGATTTAGCCGGAACAAAGCAACCCATTTGCGCCATTAGTACAATCAAACCAGTTTGGCGCAATAAAGCTGATTTACCGGCCATATTGGGGCCTGTGATGATAATGATCTGCTGCGACTCGCTGTCGAGGTAAACGTCGTTGGTTATATACTCCTCTCCTGGCGGCAGGTTCTTTTCAATAACCGGGTGGCGCCCGCCTTTGATATCGATGATACGGCTTTCGTTGATCTCGGGCTTTACGTAATAATTTTTGATAGAT
>JBQCEA010000413.1:0-2650 GCA_051960695.1 Mucilaginibacter sp.
CCGCCATATATTGAGCTATCTGGTAATAGTATTTGCTATCGCCGTACTCGCGGTAACACATTAATGGAAAAGTATCACCGGCCAATGCTGTTCTGATATGGGTAAGATCAGGCGATTGCCGGTTCTCCAGGGCAGCCAGCTTTTTCTCATCGATATATCCCTGGAAAGTGCAATCCGCTTCGGCGCGAATGGGCGTTCCGTTAGGTTTAAAAAGGGTGAAATTAATGGTAAGGTCTGTAAGCGTGCAGTTGTATATCAATATGCCATAGCGCAGCTGCACAAACCTCGGCTGGTGCATATCGCCATCATATTTATACACAACGGTTTTAAACTGGCCAAAATCGGCGGAAATATCACCGGCTATAGTATTCGGGACCACACCCGAGGCATCGAAGATCAGCCTGCAGCTAAGCGTTTGAGGCGCTCTTTTGTTAAAACTGCTCACGCTTTCACTTGAACCCTGCCCGCCTTGCTGATTTAACAACGTACCATACGTCAGCGAAAAGCTTTCGGGGTTAATGGTCGCCGAATACTTGTCGCCGGTAGCCGACTGAAAGGTAGCGTCAGAGTAGGCTACAATGTCCATCATTTTTATTTCGCCGTTATCCATTACCTTTCATTTTTTTTGTTCAGAATTTCCAAAACCTGCTCTACACATTCGGCAATGAGCTTGTCGGTGTCTACTGCCACATTGTTGGCAGCCGGCGTTTGGGTTTTTCCGTTACTTTTGTCTACCACGGCAACTATTTGCAATTCTCTTATTTCAATTGGCATAGGTTATTTGATTTATGGAACTGATATCTTTCCCGCCACGCTTATTGACTCAATAGCATTCACTACTACAGACACTACCTCTGAAAGACTTAAGGTTTTGAAATAATCATAAGTGAGCGTAAGCGACTCGATGGCGAGCTTACCGTCCTCCGCATTAAAACCGGATATTTCCCATTTTACCGGAAGCGCATTAACCACGTACCATGTAGAAACAGGCAGATGTTCTTCATCCAGTAATGAGATCATAATATTGGTGGGTTGATAATTATAGTTCTCGACAGCATTGCTCATCCACGATGAAATACCCGAATCCGGCCCATAACCTCTCTTTAACACCAGGTTTTCATACCTCGGTCCTACCGGCAGCCTCAGATCCGAAACATTGTTGAAGCCGCCGCTTTTTTGGTTTTTATATTCGACGGTAAAATTGAGCCCTGATACTTCCTGGAACGCGATCTCTACCGGGGAAATATCAAACACAACCAGGAAATGAAACCCGATAAGCGGATAATTTACAAAGCTGGCCATAACGTTTTATTGATTTTGTATGGTAAGTCCCTCGTGTGCTAACTCAAGCGTTTCAATAGCAACATCTGTACTGTCGGATGATTTCAGATCAGTCGAAACCATTTTTGACGGCCATGCATTGTGCACCTTCCAAACTACTATAGGGTTGTGCTCTTCGTCCAGCAGAGTGATGGTAACATCACGCCGGATCATATCAACGCTGTTTTGGTTGATATTCCCGTACAGCCATTGATAAAACTCGTTATTGCCCTTAAAGGTGCCGCGCTTTAAAGTGATATTGCTATACTTCTGCATACCGGGCATCTTGATCTTGCTAAACTCAGGACTTGAACCATCCCTGTATTCGATCACATCTCTTGTAATATCCAAACCGGATATTTCCGTAAAACCTATTGAACTGATCCCATCCCAGGTAACGGTGAAATGGAATTTCGGTAGCGGATAATTTGCCATAATTGAAAGTTTTTAAAGAATGCTCTGTTTATAACTGGTTAATTAAGCCTGCTGCTGTGTTTGGGTAAAGCGGAGAATGATGAATTCGGCAGGTCGAACAGGGGCTATACCTACTTCAACTATTAGCCGTCCGTTCAGGATGTCATCCTGTGTCATTGTTTGGCCCAACCCAACCTTTACATAAAAGCCCTGCTCTGGTTTTGCACCTGTAATAGCGCCGAGTCGCCATAAGCCGGTAAGATAATTCTCTATCATAGCTTTTATCCTCAGCCAGGTACTGCTTACGTTTGGCTCAAAAACGAACTGAAACGCCGCAAGCTTTACAGATTCTTCAACCATGATGAAGAAACGACGAACAGGTACATACCGCCAGTTATTGTCGTTGCCATCCAATGTGCGTGAGCCCCAAACCAGTATGCCCTTGCCTGTGAATGAGCGTATGGCATTGATGGATTTCCCGGCATTGGTATCAATGTTGAGGTCGCCCTGCATGTCATCATCAATGTTCACTGCCGGACTGATAACCGTATTCAGCGAGACATTAGCCGGTGCTTTCCATACCCCGCGGGTAGCATCTACTGCTGCATAAACCCCTGCGATTGCGCCGCTTGGAGGTACTAATACGCCTGCGTTTGCTGCTGCAACAATGTTGGCGTAAGTAGTATTGGTAGCGGTAAGCTGCACCTCATCACTATTAATGAGGTTAGCCACATCATTAATAAAGTTGCTGATGAGGTTGATAACCCCGTTGAATACATTTTTTACCGTAGAAAGTATCGCTGCTACTGCCTGCGCATCGGTTGTAAGTGTGCCAACGTATGGGTTTGACAATGTGGGCAGATTAGCGTGTGTTGTAGAATAATCCGTGACGGTTGCACCAAGACCGCCGCCGACG
>JBQCEA010000414.1:0-4103 GCA_051960695.1 Mucilaginibacter sp.
AGGTTGAAACCAGCCACCGCAACAAAGTCTACACTTTTCAGTATAAAAACTGCCCGGCCGACAAGCGTTATCCTGATGCGCCAAGTTTTGCATGGTATTCGCCGCATGTAGTATTTTACATCGATAATTACAAGGACGACAATGGCAACACAGTATCGTATTTATCCAATGCTGATGACCTTTTTAAGTTCAGCTATGGTTTTCTGAAAAACGTTAACACACAAATAAACCCCCAGCTTAAACATATAGTCGATTCACTTACGGTTAAAGCGCCCTCACTTGAAGCAAAAGCACGAAGTATCTATTCGTGGGTGCAGCAAAATATTAAATACGTAGCCTTTGAGGATGGTTTAGGCGGCTTTGTACCCCGTGATGCCGGACTGGTATGCAGCAGGCGTTTTGGCGATTGTAAGGATATGGCCAGTATATTGACGGAGATGCAAAATGCCGCCGGTGTACCCGCTTATTTTACCTGGATCGGTACGCGCGATCTTCCATACAAATTCAGCCAGACGCCGTTGCCGCTTGTGAGCAATCACATGATCTGTACCATTAAGCTTAACGACAAATACATTTTCCTGGATGCCACCGACCCGACCTGTGTTTTCGGTATGCCATCGGCAGGTATACAGGATAAGGAAGCAATGCTGGCCATAAGCGATAAGGAATACAAGGTGCTTAAAGTGCCTACTATTGCAAAGGACAGGAATTCATTGACCGATACAACCTGGCTGGAACTAACCCCTAACGGCATCGCAGGGAAAATAAAACAGGACAGGAAAGGCTACTTTGCCATGGAGATATACGGCAAGCTGATGTATTGGAATGCGAAAAATATCAAAGAAGATATGAAAGACGAGTTTGAGCGCGGTTCGAACAAATTCCAGCTTGACACTTTTTCGGTCGACAGAACGCAGCCGACCAATGCCGTAAGCATATCTTCCAGCTTTAATTTGCCCGATTATGCCAAGAAGATAGGCGGCGATTATTATCTGAACCTTAATCTTTTCAAGTTCTTTGAGCACGAGCAGATCGACTATCCCAAAAGGAAGATGCCTATTGGGTACGAGTTTGAGTTTATTAAGCGGTATGTAACCATGCTGAAAATACCAGATGGATATAAACTTACCTATTTGCCGCCAAGCAAAAGCTATCATAACAAAATATGGGGTTTCGACCTCAAGTATGAACAAAAAGGTAACTGGGTAGTGCTGACACAAGATTTCGAAAACGACTATTTGATGCTTAACAGCGATGATTTTCAAACCTGGAACAAGGTGCTTGAAAACCTGCTGCCGTTGTATAAAGAAACACTAAGCCTTTCCAAAATATAAACACATGAAAAAAACTTTAGCCTTAGTTACAGGCTTATTATCAGCACAATGCTTATTTGCGCAGAACGCGCATATTGAAACAGAGAAGTGGGCCGAAAAACCTGTCATTCATTCGTTAGACAGTAAATACAATAAAGAATCGGCGGTAATACTTTATGATAAAAGGAGAATAGAGTATGCTGACGAAAGCAAAGATGCACTTGCAGAATATTACACCTTGCATAAGATAGTTCATATCAATGATGACAGGGGCATAGAGTATTTTAATAAGATATACCTCAACGTCCGCGAGAATGCAGACATCGTGGATATACATGCCCGCACTATCCTTCCTGATGGCAAGATCATCGAGCTGGATAAGAACAACATCAAGGACATTAAAGAACAGGATGGTAATACTTATAAGATATTTGCTATGGAAGGGTTGGAGAAAGGTTGTGAAGTAGAATATTATTACACCTTTAAACGTCCGGCCACCTACTTCGGCAGGGAAATATTACAGGAGAATTTTCCGGAGCTGCAAACCACTTTCCAGGTAATGGCGCCGTCACGCTTAAGATTTGATATTAAGCCCTACAATTTTACAGTTGCGGGAACTGACACGGTTATCAATGATAAACGCATTGAGCAATGCGACTTTAAAGACACGCCGGGAGCGGACGAGGAGAAATACTCATCATACGTGGCAAATCTGAAAAGAATAGAGTTTAAGCTCTCTTACAATGATGTGGCCCGTAAAGGCGAACGCCTGTTTACCTGGAACGAATTGGCCAAAAGAGTATTTGCGGTATACACTTATTACTCTGATAAGGAACTGAATAAAGTTGCCGACCTGGTAAAGCAAAACGGATGGGATAAATTATCAGATGAAACGGCGAAAGTGGTTGCCGTAGAGAATTACATCAAAAAAACATATTCTTACAATGAGGACCTGTCAAGCGAGGACGGCAATAAGCTGGAGAATGTTCTCAGGAATAAGATCGGTGGAACAATAGGCATATTACGTTTATATAGCGCTGTTTTTCAGAACCTGAGTGTGAACTATCAGTTTGTATTAACCTGTGACAGAGACAAGTACTCGATAGACCGCGGCTTTGAGAATTGGAATAATTGTGATTATACCTTGTTCTATTTCCCTGCTGAGAATAAATTTTTAGCACCAACACGGCCAGACTTCCGGTATCCGTGGATAGTGCCTGCCTGGGGCGATACCAATGGTCTTTACTGTAAGCGCACTTCACTGGGGAGCTTTTCAACAGCTATAGCCGATATTAAAACTGTGCCTTTGGAAGATTATACCAAATCTTTTGAAGACATCGATTCGAAATTGGAATTGAGCAGCAGCCTTGATTCATTGACCATCGATGCCAAACAACTTTATTCGGGGTATGCCGCTATTGATCTTCGTGATGCCATGAACCTCTCTAACGACGACCAAAAAAGCAAGATCATCAAGGAATTAACCAAATCGGTTTCAAGCTCAGAAAATATCCTTTCATCTGAAGTGTTAAACCAGGATTTTGAGAACGTAAATACCAATCAGCCGCTGATATTGCACACCAAGACCAAATCGGGCGAGCTGATAGAGCGGGCAGGTAATAAGCTGCTTCTTAAAATAGGGCTGGCAATAGGGCCGCAGGTGGAGATGTACCAGGAAAAACCAAGACAGGAACCTGTTGATATGGGTTATGGCCATGTTGAAGAAAGAAAGATAGACTTTGTTATCCCGGCGGGATATGCTATTAGCAATTTGAACGACCTGAAAATATCACAAATCTATAAAGATGATAAAGGCGAGCTGACAATGGGCTTTGTATCAGATTATGAAGTAAAAGGAAATATCCTCTCGGTGCATATTATGGAGCAATACCACAGATCATCCTATCCCCTGGCGCAATTTGACCAGTTCAGGAAGATCATCAATGCTTCATCCGATTTCAACAAGGTTGTATTAGTACTCGAAAAGAAGAGTTGATCTTATAAGTAAGGCTATAAGTTCTGAGTTTTAAGTTGTATGTACGGCTTAAAACTCAGAATTATGCACTAACTGCTGTTAATGTTTCTCCGTGGTCTTCATGATGTGCACCCAAATAACTGCTAAGCGATCTATTTAATTGCTCCCTGATCTGCTTAACCAATATCCGCGGGCCCAATACTTTCATCTTTGAACCAAAGCCGAGCAGCTCGCGTTCCAACTCAAAATTCAGGATCACTTTAATGCTGAATATTTTGCCGCCATCATCTTCGCGCAGCAATTTCTGAGTATGGTGCAGCGGTTTGGTTGTGATATAAGGTGCATTTTCGTGGTCTATCCAAAAAACTACTTCAACCTCGCGCTGTCCCGGTGTTTTAGTTACGCCGATGAGGTTGTTATAGTAGGTTTCCAGGTCGAGCTCGGTGTTTTCGCAGTATTCGGCGGTGTCGTCCTCGGCAGTGTGTATACGGTCGAGCGCAAGGGTGAGTAAGGGGGTATTGCGGCGGTGTGAGCGGCCCAGAACAAACCACCTGTTCCGATACTCTTTTAGTAGATATGGGCTAAAGCAAAATGTACTGGCTTCACGCGCTTTGAACGATTGGTAAGTGATGCTTATCGTTTTCTTCGCTATAATCGCCTTGCGTATGATCTCGATCCACTCCAATCCCTTCAGATTATTATTCTTCTCAAAATCGATCACCGGCGCACTATTGGTCTTCTGCATATAGATCTGGTCTTCCAGTTTACTTACCATCTGGTTCAGATCCGCAGAATGGGTAAAGCCTTTGAACTGG
>JBQCEA010000415.1:0-2394 GCA_051960695.1 Mucilaginibacter sp.
GGAACGCACGGCTTCGTCGTCGGTCACATTACTCCCGAAGCGTACGACGGGGGTAATATCGCTATCGTTAAGGACGATGACATAATCGAGATAGACGCCATCAACAGGACTATGAACGTGAAGATATCAGATGCTGAACTGGCTCAACGCAGAAGTGAATGGAAACAACCGGCGCTGAAAGCAACCAAAGGATTATTGTACAAGTACGCAAAAACCGTTACCACCGCCGCAGAAGGCTGTGTAACAGACGAATGCTAAGTCCGAAGGGCAAAGGTTGAAAGGTTGTAATGTTATACAAATAAATGACTTAATGACCTATTGATCTAATGACAAAAATTAAGAGAACAAATTCGAAATCGAACATTCGAAATTCGAAATTCGAAATTCGAAATAAAATAAACGATATGGAAGTTGCACAACAAGCAATCAGTGAGACCGCAGAAAAACAGGCGGCATCACAACCAAAAGAACTTACCGGCTCGGCAGCCTTATTAGAGGCGCTGATAGCCGAAGGCGTTACAACAATTTTCGGTTATCCCGGCGGCGCAATTATGCCTATTTACGACGCATTAGTAGATTATCCCGGCCAACTGGAGCATATCCTTGTCCGCCATGAGCAAGGTGGCATCCACGCAGCACAGGGTTTTGCGCGTACTTCAGGCAAGGTGGGCGTAGTTTTCGCCACCAGCGGCCCTGGGGCAACCAACCTGGTTACTGGCTTAGCAGATGCACAGATCGACAGCACACCGGTTGTGTGCATCACAGGCCAGGTATTTGCACATTTATTAGGTACCGATGCGTTCCAGGAAACAGATGTGATCAACATCACCACCCCTGTTACCAAATGGAACTACCAGGTAACTGATGCTAACGAACTGCCGGAAGTAATTGCTAAGGCTTTTTACATAGCCAAAAGTGGCAGACCGGGTCCGGTATTGATAGATATTACTAAAAACGCACAAATACAGAAATTCCAGTTTAAAGGTTATACACCTTGCAACCACATCCGCAGCTACAGGCCAAAACCAATAGTGCGCCAGCAATATATAGAGCAGGCAGCGGAAATGATAAACCAGGCAAAACGTCCGTTCGTTTTATTTGGTCAGGGTGTAATATTAGGTGGCGCCGAACAGGAATTTAAAGCTTTCATTGAGAAGGCCGGTATCCCATCTGCCTGGACAGTATTAGGCGCTGGCGCTATTCCTTCAGATCACCCGCTGAATGTAGGTATGCTGGGTATGCACGGCAATTATGGTCCGAACGTCCTGACCAACTCATGCGATGTATTGATCGCTATCGGTATGCGTTTTGACGACCGTGTAACCGGTCGCCTTGATAAATATGCCAAGCAGGCCAAAGTGATCCACCTGGATATTGATCCTGCTGAGATTGATAAGAATGTTAAAGCCAATGTTCCCGTTTGGGGCGATTGTAAAGAAACCTTGCCGTTGTTAACCCAATTGATTGAGAAAAAGTCGCATCCTGAATGGCTGCAGCAATTTGCAGATCATACCAAACAAGAAGTTGACCTGGTAATTCATAACGAGCTGAACCCAACATCAGACGAGATGACCATGGGCGAAGTGGTAAAATATCTTAACGAGTTGACCAAAGGCGATGCAGTTATTGTAACCGACGTAGGTCAGCACCAGATGGTGGGCTGCCGTTACGCTAAATTCAACAAAACACGCAGCAATGTAACCAGCGGTGGTTTAGGCACCATGGGCTTTGCGTTGCCCGCAGCTATCGGCGCTAAATATGGTGCGATGGATCGTGAGGTGATAGCCATTGTTGGCGACGGTGGCTTCCAGATGACCCTACAGGAGCTGGGTACCATTATGCAAAATAATGTGGATGTGAAGATCATTATCCTGAATAATCACTTCCTGGGTATGGTAAGGCAGTGGCAGGAATTGTTCAATGAAAGGCGTTACTCTTTTGTGGACATTCAAAGTCCTGACTTTGTTAAACTGGCTGGGGCTTACGGCATCGAAGCTAAGTCGGTAAAAGAACGCAAAGATTTGCAAGGAGCATTAAAAGACATGCTGACCCACAAAGGCTCATACCTGCTGGAAGTAATAGTAACCCGCGAGAATAACGTATTCCCGATGGTACCACAAGGTTGCAGCGTATCAGAGATAAGATTGAAGTAAGCCTCACAGCCTCACCTAAATCCTCTCCAAAGGAGAGGACTTTGCAAGTAAGGTTTTAATAAGAAATCAAAAATGGAACAAGAAGCCAAAAAGGAATTTAATATAACGGTTTACACCGAAAACCAGATCGGTTTACTTAACCGCATAGCTGTTATGTTTACCCGTCGTAAGATCAATATTGATAGCCTGAACACCTCCCCTTCAGAGATCGAGAGCATTCACCGCTTCAATATCGTGATCA